>NZ_JBEBMB010000050.1:0-1076 GCF_040081915.1 Xenorhabdus sp. SGI240 | reverse complement strand
GAACCTCAATTATCGGTTGGGGGTTCCGCTCAGCCAACAGTTTGATCCAAACGCGGTCGCGCCACTGCGCAGCCTGAGAGCCAGTCAGCTGGATTTTGTGAACCGGCGCAGCGATATGGTGCTGGATTATCAGAAACAGACGTTGATAACACTGGCTTTCCCCGCATCCATTAATGGGTATGAAAGCAAGGAAGTGACCTTTGTTCCCGTTATCCAGTCCAAATATCCGCTGGCACGTTTAGAGCTGGATACGGCTGAATTACAGCAGGCAGGCGGAAAAATACTTTATCAGCAACCAGATAAAATAACATTACGGTTGCCAAAAACCACGAAAAACCCCGTTCGGCTTTCGGGGATCGCCATCGACAGCCGGGGTAATCGCTCCAACCGGGCAGAAATCCTGATAGTGAGTTTGCCGACCGAAAAGCGATGGCAGGTGACAGCGAATAAAACACAGGCTAAAGCCGATGGTCATGACAGTGTGCTCTATACCGTTCTTGTCACTGATCAGGAAGGCGCTCCTGTCCCTAATCAGGCCGTTATCTGGTCAAGTGACAAGGGAGAATTGTCCCAAACCCGGCAGAACACGGATGCGCAGGGGCTGGCCTCGGTCGTGCTGCGCAGTCGTCAGCAGGGGCTGCATGCGGTACGTGTTTCCGTGGATGAAGAGGTTGTCATTGCACCTTCAGTACAGTTTGATGCGGTGCTGATACCCGAAATCACTGTTGATAAACACAGCGTTAAGGCGGATGGAAAATCGAGGGCGACCTTGACTGTCACGGTTAAAAACGCCGGTGGTCAACCTGTGCCAAATCAGGCTGTTGGCTGGCAAACTAGTCTTGGCCAATTCACCTCATTTTCATTAATGACTGATGCGAAGGGGCAGGCCACGGCTGATTTAACCAGCAACGTATCAGGAAGTGCAGAAGTGACAGTGGCGGTTGGCGGTGAAACGGTGATGACTTCTCCGATTCGCTTTATTGCCTCGCTAACCCATACGCTTCAGGCGAACAAACCAACCGCTATTGCCGATGGTCAGGACAACATCCTTTATACGGTGAACGTGCGCGATGCAG
>NZ_JBEBMB010000005.1:0-28318 GCF_040081915.1 Xenorhabdus sp. SGI240 | reverse complement strand
CGTTATAAAGGAGCGGCTATGTCATTTCAACTCATCATAAAAGTCGAGCATCGCGTTAATATAGAAACAGTATTTTATTAAATTTTTTATTTATCCCTATCATTGGGTATTCCATAATCAGTAAACCCCAATGATGGCATACTGAAGAAAAACTTTATAGTAAAAAACGCTAAGCCTTCTATTAGTCGTCAATTCAAGATTTAAGACGCTTAAAATAATATTTTTGCTTTAGAGATGATATTAATACAGTTCCTCTCTTTCTTGAAAAAGTCAATGGTCTGTGACTCAGCCATCGCTAGCTGAGCCTGTAGCTACTAATTAACCATAACTGACTATGCCATGTCCTGTTGTTGAGCTTTCAATTTTTTCAATGCCTTATGCTGCTCCCTGCGTTGTTTAAAAAAAGCACTCAACATAGTGGAGCACTCTTCCGCCAGCACCCCACCGGTAATGTCAATCTGGTGATTCATGCCCGGGTGGCGCAAGATATCAATCAGTGAACCCGCTGCTCCCGTTTTCATATCGCTGGCACCATAAACTAACCGTTGTATCCGGCTGTGTACTATCGCACCTGCGCACATGACACAAGGCTCTAAAGTGACATACAGTGTCGTATTTAACAGACGATAATTCTGCAATTGCCTCCCGCCCCGCCGTAACGCAATAATTTCTGCATGAGCGGTAGGATCATGGTCAGTGATTGGATGGTTAAATCCCTCAGCAACCACTTTATTATCGGCCACCAATACAGCACCGACCGGAATTTCCCCCTTTGCCTGTGCTTGCATGGCTAAACCTATCGCCCGACGCATCCAATATTCATCACTAAAATTTTCTGTCACTGCCCATTCTCTTACTTATGAAAATTCCGCCTATTATACCCAATCACCTCAATCTGCCGGTTCAATCTGAATCTCAGTTGGAGTGGTATTAATATCCACTACTGGATTGCTGTTGCCATAAGTGCGCGCCCACCAACGCCTTCCAGGGAGAAAAATCTGCCAACCATTTTTCCGCCTGTTCCGCACTGACTTTGTCTTCCTGGTTGAGCAAATATTGGAGATTACGCCTGACGGCAACATCGCCATGTAGTGAACCATCCAGGTAACTGAATCCTCGTAATAATGCATAATTAACTGTCCACATGCCAATGCCCTTGATAGCAAGTAAGCTATCCGCCAACCGTTTCACGCCATTTTCTCCTTCTGGAATATTGAGTTCCAATAACCCAGAGTCAATAAGTTGACAAACATGCAATAAAGCATTGGCTTTACCCACAGAAAAACCACACTGACGGAGATCATGCTGCGAATATTGCATCACCTGCTTATAATTTGGGAAACACAGTAACCCAGAAGAGTGCTGACGCCCCACCGCCTGAATAAAACGCCGCCTGATGGATATTGCTGCGCTTAAACTAATTTGTTGACCGATAATCGCCCAACTCAGCGCTTCAAAAGGTGTCGCGGATTGATAAATGCGCAAGCCTGTTTGTCTGTTAACCAATTCGCCAATAACGGGATGATCATGATATATAGATTCGAATACCTCAACCGGTTGTTTCAAACCAAGCATATGGGAGACTAGCGTCAATAACGCTTCACGTTGTGAAGGACAATCTTTATCACCATCAATATCAAGCTCTATTTTTGCCCTATTCTTTTCCATTGTGATGGTCAAAAGGGCCGGATTTTCATACCAAATAATCCCTTTTTTAATTTGATTATGTTGTACGATCTCAGAAATACCCATTTCATCCCTCTGATGAAAGGCCAAAAAATCGCTCGTGTGATAATTATTGGGTAATATAACTTCCGTTAAACAGCTTGATTTCATTGGGTAGCTCCAGAAGACACGCGAAATGAATATCACTATCTAACAGACTTTACGTTTAGATACAATGACAATTCAACCCATACCGTCTATAAAGAAACATCATCGATTTTATATTTAATTAATTCCTTATTTAATTTTCGGATTTGATATTTTGATGGGCTTAACATCAATAAATAGACACCAATCCCCATCAGTAAAATCATACTTAATATGACAAAAAAGAAATCTAAAGCATTGCTGATGGTATTACTCAACGCATCAACTTTGAATAAAAATGCTACCAATACAACGAATGCCAATGTGAAAAAATACGTTGAAAATACTCTTTCAAAACAATAAGTAAAATAATAATAAGGACCAATATTAACTTGCACCACGCCAGAATTTGATACAGTGTATGCTTTCAACTTTTTAAGAATATCCATATATTCCTGGCTCAACCCATCTTGTTTCAGTTTAATAAATAGTTTTCTAAATTTATCAGATTTTATCTTTGTAACATCAAACATTATTTCAGATGCAATTTGATGTTTAATATATTCTTTACTCAAATTATCTAAATAAACATTATATTCATTGAGATATTTGATATACTTTATGGCCTTTCTCTCTCTAAACACACACACATCGGCATAAAGCTTCTTTAATACAGACAGAACAATACCAATAAAAGTCCCGATAGATCCCAAAACTTTCACAATATCATTGCCATGTTTTACGATGTATTCAAGCATGTTTTTACTCTAATGAATTGAAAACATACTTAAGTATATACCATGATAAATGTACTAGACTGCTTTCTGATGTGTTAATATCTGCCCCAGATAGCTTTTCTTTGCACAATGCATTTAGTTGTAACCATGTTTTTGTAAAATGTATTTTTTGTAAATATATTGTATGAACTAACAAAGGATGGTCTGGAGCAACAAATCAGGAAGAATTAAGTCTGCAATTTAAAAGACTTAATTGATGTAAGAGGTTGAAATGGCACTATTAATTACCAAACGCTGTATCAATTGTGATATGTGTGAACCCGAATGCCCTAATCAGGCCATCACAATGGGTGCAGAGATCTACGAAATTGAACCTGAACACTGTACCGAGTGTATCGGGCACTACGAAAAGCCAACTTGCCAATCTGTCTGCCCGATTACGAACACCATTATTCTTGACCCTAATCATCAGGAAACTGAAGAGCAGTTATGGGATAAGTTTGTGCTTCTACATCATGCTGATAAGATCTGAATTTAATTTTCCAATATCACCGTCGCACAGGCATAACGCCGTTCATCTGCGAGTGTGACATGCATCGATTTTACCCGCAGTTTGTTAGCCAGCACTGCGGCCTCTCCATGAAGTTTCAAAGTGGGTTTTCCCAGTGGATCATTAGTCACTTCAAATTGATTAAAGGCCAGTCCATTGCGGATACCTGTTCCAAACGCTTTAGCTGCCGCTTCCTTGACAGCAAACCGTTTTGCCAGGAAGCGGACAGGCTGATTATGCTGTTGATATTGCTGCCATTCCCTGTCACTCAGAATTCGCCTTGCCAGACGTTCGCCTGAACGCCCGACAATTTCTTCAATGCGGGATATTTCAACAATATCTGTGCCTAATCCAAGAATGGCCATTAACGGCGAGCTTCCCGTAATAAAGTTTTCATATCCATAACAGCCGCAGACAGGCCACTGAATACAGCACGACCAATAATGGCATGTCCTATATTCAATTCATAAATTTCAGGTAAGGCGGCAATACGCTGCACATTGTGGTAGGTCAAGCCGTGGCCTGCATTGACTTTAAGCCCTTTAGCGGCTGCGTAAGTTGCAGCTTCTTTGATACGCTGAAATTCTTTTTCCTGCTGTACCTCATTCCCTGCATCTGCATACGCACCCGTGTGAATTTCAATAAATGGCGCTCCAACTTCGACAGCAGCATCAATTTGTTGGTGATCCGCATCAATGAACAAAGACACTAAAATCCCCGCTTCTGATAAAGTCTTAACCGCCGCAGCAATGTGCGCTTTTTGTCCAGACACAGCCAATCCCCCTTCGGTTGTGACCTCTTGACGCTTTTCAGGGACTAAACAACAGAAAGAAGGTTTGATTTGGCAAGCAATCTCCACCATCTCATCTGTGACCGCCATTTCAAGGTTCATACGGGTTTGGATTGTATTTTTTAATAATTGGACATCTCTGTCAGTAATATGGCGGCGATCTTCACGTAGGTGAACGGTTATACCATCTGCACCCGCTTGCTCTGCAACAAATGCAGCCTGAACGGGATCAGGGTATTGTGTCCCACGGGCATTACGCAAGGTTGCAATGTGATCAATGTTGATACCTAACAATACCTCAGCCATTTTTAGCTCCTGCAATAATATAAGATTTAATAAAGTCTACACTCTTCATCATGAAAAAGTGGCTTACTTTAGTTTTCATTTTTCTTGTTGGGGTTATCCGTTTTTTTACGTACGAATTGACGAAACAGCTCACGGCTTTTTAACGGTTTCCCCCCCAGATAAGGTTTCAAGGCAATGCGAGTAAAACGCTTCGCTGCTTTCAAGGTTACCTGATCGGGAAATTCACGACTTGCCAATGCCTTGAGTTCATAACCGGTAAAACAGTAATGATCCACAACCAAACTGGCGATAAACCCTTTTTCTTCACGATAACGGTATGTCATGGTATCCGATACCGGTTCACCACTGCCCGCACAGTGAAGATAATCTATCCCGTATCCCATATTGGTGAGTAGCGCTAATTCAAAACGACGCAATGCACATTCTGGTGTGTATTCACTCGCTGCAAGCGCTTGTAAACATTGGAGGTAATCAAAAAAAAGTGCGGGATATGCCGTTCCGTGCTCAAGGAGTCGGGATAAGAGTTCATTCACATACAAACCGCTGTAGAGCACACTTCCCGTTAAGGGGAGAGCCAATGAGACAGGCTCTGCATCTCTTAATGTCTTGATTTCACCCCGCCCACTCCAACGAATAAGCAGCGGGGTGAAAGGTTGCAAGCAACCTTTAAGGTTGGAGCGACGGCTGCGTGCCCCTTTCGCTAAAACACGTACCCGCCCTTCATTTTCAGTAAAAAAATCCAGCAATAAACTGGTTTCACTGTAAGGGCGCCCATGAAGCACAAAGGCTCTCTGCCAGCCGTCCACACATCAGCCTTATAAGTCGTCGATGTAACCGAGGCTACGCAGCGCTCGTTCATCATCAGCCCAACCCGCTTTCACTTTCACCCACAATTCCAGGTGGATTTTCATATCAAACAGCTTTTCCATATCTTGACGGGCTTCTATGCCAATCTTCTTGATTTTGCTTCCTTTATTACCAATCACCATTTTCTTCTGGCCATCGCGCTCTACCAGAATCAAACCGTGGATGGTGTAACCGCCACGTTCATTGGTAACAAATTGCTCAATTTCCACTGTCACGGAATAGGGGAGTTCCTCACCCAAAAAACGCATCAGTTTTTCACGGATGATTTCTGACGCCATAAAACGCTGTGAGCGATCAGTAATGTAATCCTCAGGGAAGTGATGATCCGCCTGGGGCATATGATCACGCACCAGGTTGGCAATGGTATCAACATTCATGCCTTTTTCAGCGCTAATCGGCACAACATCGATAAAATTCATCTGTTGGCTAAGAAAACCGATATGTGGCAGAAGAAGGGTTTTATCCGTCACATTGTCCACTTTATTGATAGCCAGTAAGACGGGACAACGCAAATGACGTAACTTATTCACCACCATTTCATCATCAGGTGTCCAATGCGTACCTTCTACAACAAAAATAACCAGTTCGACATCACCAATGGAGCTGCTCGCCGCACGGTTCATCAGGCGGTTGATCGCCCGCTTTTCTTCAATATGCAGACCCGGTGTATCAACATAGATGGTTTGATAAGCCCCTTCCGTATGGATCCCCATGATGCGATGCCGCGTTGTTTGAGGTTTACGGGAAGTGATGGATACTTTTTGGCCCAATAATTGATTCAATAACGTTGACTTACCAACATTAGGCCGACCGACTATTGCAACGAATCCGCAATAGTTTTTTTCTTCGCTCATTCAAGCTCCAGTTGTTTTAATGCTTGTTCCGCAGCCGCCTGTTCTGCCTTGCGGCGACTGGAACCGACTCCTCTGACAGGTTGTTCAAATCCACTGACCTGACAGTGAATTGTAAATTCCTGATCGTGTGCTTCCCCACGAACCTGAACAACCAGATATGTAGGCAACGGCAGATGGCGCCCTTGCAAATATTCTTGTAAACGTGTTTTAGGATCTTTTTGCTTATCGCCCGGGCTAATTTCATTCAAACGGGTTTCATACCAATTCAGGATAATCTTTTCGACTGTCTGAATATCGCTATCAAGAAAAGTAGCACCAATCAAAGCTTCAATGCTATCCGCTAAAATGGATTCGCGACGATGTCCTCCACTCTTTAACTCACCCGGTCCCAAACGCAGGCATTCACCTAACTCAAACTCTCTGGCTAGCTCCGCCAGAGTATTACCACGCACCAATGTTGCCCGCATGCGACTCATGTCCCCTTCATCAACACGGGGAAAACGATGGTAAAGGGCATTAGCAATGACAAAACTCAGGATTGAGTCACCAAGAAATTCCAAACGTTCATTATGCTTACTGCTGGCACTGCGGTGAGTCAACGCTTGAAGCAACAAATCGTGCTGTTTAAAGCTATATCCTAGCTTATGTTGTAACCGGCTCGTTATTATGGGGTTCATGTGCTACCAATTCAGTTAGAATTCATCAAATAAAAGCACACGCAACAGACCTGTGAGGCGATACCCATTCACAATTTATCTTGGGAACATTTTTTGCGATATGCCTTACAAAACTGTTGCGTTTGCACTGGTTCCCGAAGTATTCATCCTCTTCAGGAACCAGTCATCTCGTTTGAAAGAATATTCTACACTGTGAGATAAATTAATGCTGCGCTAATATATAAATATTAGTGAATTCCACCAATTCGACTGAAACGCACGCCAGTAGGCCATTCACCTTCCTGTTTTTCAAAGCTCATCCAAATGGCGGTTGCACGGCCTACCAGATTTTTCTCCGGTACAAATCCCCATGAACGACTATCATCACTATTGTCACGGTTATCACCCATGGCAAAATATTGCCCCTCAGGAACAACCCAAGTCCCCATTGGCAAGCCTTCTTGAGAGAAACCAGGGAAACGTTGTATTACAGGAATGGTCAAAATATGATGCGACACATTACCTAAAGTTTCGACTCTTTCATCCTGGCGAAGAGCGTATGGCCCGACGGGTTCATCGACAGGCACTTGATAAACACCGCCTATACGAACGCCTTCTGGTGTCACATTTTCTTTTATTGTCCATTCACTTGGGAACACATTCCGGTAAGTAACAGGTAAATCGCCCTTACATTGTGTATTCCAGCCACAGCCAGGGTAAACCTGAAGCTCTTTATTGACGTAATCGTAAACGATCTTATCCCCAGGCAAACCAATAATACGTTTTACAAAATCTATGCTTGGGTTCTTCGGATATTTGAAAACCGCAATATCTCCACGTTTAGGCTCGCCAGTCTTAATTAAGGTTGTTTGCGTAATGGGATCTTTTAAACCATAAGCAAATTTTTCAACCAGAATGAAATCCCCGATCAACAATGTCGGCATCATTGAACCAGAAGGGATCTGAAAAGGTTCATAAACAAAAGAGCGCAGAACCAATACAATGGCTAACACCGGAAAGACAGAGGCAAGTGTTTCAACCCATGACGGTTTGTTAAGTCCTTTAGCCAAAGCTTCCTGAGCTTCTGCGCCTATCGCCTGTTCCTGGATGTGAGCAAATCTTTTCTTACGTTCAGGTGCGAACTTAAATCGTTCTATGCACCAAAGAATACCGGTAATTAACGTTGCTAACGTTAATATCAAGGCAAAAGTGTTAGCCATTTGAACTCCTTACGACCTTGTGTTAATTATCTTTGCCAACATGCAGAATCGCTAAGAAGGCTTCCTGCGGCAGTTCAACATTTCCGACCTGCTTCATGCGTTTTTTACCTTCTTTCTGTTTCTGCAATAATTTTTTCTTACGACTGACGTCACCACCATAACATTTCGCCAGTACGTTTTTACGTAATTGCTTAACGGTAGAACGCGCAATAATGTGAGTTCCTATGGCAGCCTGAATGGCAATATCAAATTGCTGGCGTGGGATAAGCTCCTTCATTTTTTCCACCAGCTCACGACCACGGTATTGAGAATTCTCGCGGTGAGTAATCAATGCCAGAGCATCAACTCGCTCATTGTTAATCAAGACATCCACACGAACCATGTCCGAGTCCTGGAAACGGATGAAATTGTAATCCAACGAGGCGTAGCCACGAGAGGTTGATTTCAAACGGTCAAAGAAATCCAGAACCACTTCAGCCATTGGAATCTCATAAGTCAGTGCAACCTGATTACCGTGATAAACCATATTTGTCTGCACACCGCGTTTTTCTACGCAGAGTGTAATGACGTTACCAAGGTACTCTTTCGGCAACAACATGTGACATTCTGCAATCGGTTCACGCAGCTCCTCAATATTGTTCAATGGCGGCAACTTGGATGGACTATCAACGTAAATAATATCACCACTGGTTGTCTCAACTTCATAAACAACGGTTGGTGCCGTTGTGATCAAATCGAGATCATATTCACGCTCCAGACGTTCCTGAATGATTTCCATGTGCAGCAAGCCAAGGAAACCACAACGGAAACCGAAACCCAATGCAGTGGAACTTTCTGGTTCATAGAATAATGAAGCGTCATTTAAGCTCAATTTACCCAAAGCATCACGGAATGATTCATAGTCATCAGAGCTTATTGGGAACAGACCCGCATAAACCTGAGGTTTGACCTTTTTAAAACCAGGGAGTGCTTTTTCCGCAGGCTGACGGGCCGTTGTCAGGGTATCCCCAACGGGTGCCCCCAAAATATCTTTGATGGCACAAACCAACCAGCCCACTTCACCGCAATTCAATATATCACGGTCAATACGTTTCGGTGTGAAGATACCCAGACGATCAGCGTTATATACCTGTCCGGTGCTCATGACCTTAATTTTGTCACCCTTACGCAACGTACCGTTTTTGATGCGGACAAGTGAAACAACACCAAGGTAATTATCAAACCATGAGTCAATAATCAGGGCCTGTAATGGAGCGTCAGGATCGCCTTCCGGTGACGGTATCTCTTTCACCAGACGTTCAATAACATCCTGTACACCTACCCCCGTTTTTGCAGAACAGCGAACAGCATCTGTTGCATCAATACCAACAATGTCTTCGATTTCTTCAGCAACACGCTCTGGTTCGGCAGCAGGGAGGTCAATTTTATTCAGAACCGGAACCACTTCCAGATCCATTTCAATGGCGGTATAGCAGTTAGCCAATGTTTGGGCTTCCACTCCCTGACCTGCGTCAACAACCAGCAAGGCTCCTTCACAAGCCGCCAGTGAACGGGAAACTTCGTAAGAGAAGTCAACATGCCCCGGCGTATCGATAAAGTTTAATTGGTAAACTTGCCCGTCATTTGCCTTGTAATCAAGAGTGACACTTTGTGCTTTGATCGTGATCCCACGTTCACGTTCCAGATCCATTGAATCCAGTACTTGTGCTGCCATTTCGCGATCAGACAGTCCACCACAGATTTGAATAATCCGGTCAGAGAGAGTGGACTTACCGTGGTCAATGTGGGCGATAATGGAGAAATTTCTTATTTGCTTCATTATTAAATCTTTTTGCCTTAATATTTCTGAATCATTCGCCTATGGACACATTGATGGACATAAAGCGACAGTTTATTGGTTCGGCCACTGGCCTGAAGCGCTGTATTCTACATGCCAAACCCGCGAAAACCAAACCCGTGAAAACTTAGCCATGTCTGTCATTTTCAGTATGACCCAGTTATTTTCAGTAATGATAAATTAAAATTGAAACTCGTAGGGTAAAACAGATTATTCTTGCTGTAGAACCTTAATCGAATCAGGCGGTAAGCCAATTTGTAACACGACAGGCTGGTACGCTTGCAAATTATCCCAATATGCAGCAATTTTGCGGGCAATGAAGAAACCAGCGACTCCACCGCCAATCCCCCCTAAGCAGATCCATAATTGGACAGGCGTCCAAAATTGGAAAAGTACTGCCCCCAAAAACAAACCCAACAAGGGTGTCAAATAAACCAACATAGCTGAACGTAGCAGGCTACTTTCAGGAATGCCTACTTCCACCTTCTGACCCGGTTGGAGGGGTTGAGAAATTTCCAGTTCCAACTGATGGATGCTTTCCGGCCCTATCTTTTCCAGTAAATAAGAACCACAGGCTGTTTTGGTTTGACAGCTACCGCAGCCTGAAGATGAACCATAACGTAATAATGCCCGGCCTTTGTGCCAACGGATAACCGTTGCCCACTCTTTAACCATCAGTTTTTCCCCGTAATCGTCACACTTGCTGCAATTTGTTCGGCTGTTGAGAAAGGCAGCTCACCAATGACTGTTATGCTGTTTTTGCCTCTGGCCAAAGTATAAACCGTTCTTCTGCCTTGCCGAAATGGTTGTTCATCAACAACCTTTTTATCTGAGTTCACCACATTGACAGAAAAATTAAACAATCCATCACTATACATGATGGATTCTAACCATTCTGTCTCTGATAGTTTCCGGCTGTTACGTGAAATTTCTTTGAAGCCGTCAGGCATTTTTCCAACCAGCCAATTGAATTTCAACTTATCAGCCGGAGGAATAAGTAGCATAGGAGGTAGTTTCAAATCAGTAATCACATTCAATTCCGTTTTAATATAGCCATTCACCGTTGATGACACGACACGGAATTGCTCAATGACTGTTTTATTATCCTTATCTAATAGGTCTATCAGCAAAGGGAGATGATTTTTCTCATCAATCAGCAGATTATAGTTATAGCGGGATTTATCTTTCGATATGATGCGTACAAAATTCACAGGATGATCGCCGACATTCGTGCTGCCTGCATCAATAAAACGATAAAATTTTTGCAATTGAGCAAAATCGGCAAAGATGATCGGCGGAAGATAATCGACGATATAAGCGCCACGGATACTAAATGAGTCTAATCCAGGTTCGTAATAGCTGATTTGGTCACCGCGCTGGATAATCTCTCTACGTGAGCCATCCATTTGGATGATTTGAGCAATAACCTGCCCATTAATAATGGCATGACGGTAACGTAAGGGAATGAGAAATTGCTGTTCTAAGATGATGAAGCCAAGCTCATAATCCAGCGTTTGCACGGACTTACTCATATCCTGTAACAAAGCCTCAGCATTGTTCTGTTGCGCTGAGGCCTTTAGAGGATTTATCAGGCTACTCGCCAATAAAAAAACGACAACCCAAGTCCGTTTCATCACGGTTGTTGTGACGGTTGTGGCACTTGCTCTTCAGGAGCTGGATTAGCCTGAGTGACACCATGATTTTTTTCAGAGTGAATGCGCCGAGCGAGTTCATATTGCTGCAACATCGCATCAATTCGCTTATTGCTTTCTCGCACTTGCATACTCAAATCACCACCGAAAGTTTCTTCTTCGGCTGGAGAAGCTAAACCAACTGTTGAGGCTGTCCCCATCACAGGCAATGTGTTAAAAGCGGGTGCCTCAAATTGGTTATCTGTTTCAACACTGCTATTACTATTATACTGCTGGACACCGATAATCACGGTCAGCGATACACAGGCTGCAACACCAATTTGTGCAATTTGGCTCTTCCATGCGCGAATTTTATGCCAGAATGGCATGTTAGCCCATGTTTCAGGTTTTGGCTGAGATTCCAGAACAGCCGCTGGATTAATATGAATGGGTTCTTTTTCAAGCGCCAACGCGACTTGACTTGCAATATCCAAATGCAATACATCCCCCACATCGCCACGCAGCACATCACGCACCAGATGATAGCGTTCCCACTGTTTCTGCATGACCGCATCTTCAGAGACCAAATGAATTACTTCACTATCAAGAGCTTCTCCATCCATTAATGCGGAAAGTTTTTCTCTTTGCATGCCAAAGTACCCTTCAATATTGTTTTGTCCCACTGTTTCCACTATTTATTGTTGGATCAGTGGTTGAACTTTATTATCAATTGCTTCCCTTGCCCGAAAAATTCGTGAACGCACAGTACCTACAGGGCATTCCATGATGTCGGCTATTTCTTCATAGCTCAATCCATCCAATTCCCGCAATGTAATCGCGACTCGCAAATCTTCTGGAAGCGATTCAATAGTGCGGAAAACCACTTCCTTCAATTCTTCAGACAACATTAAGTTCTCAGGGTTCGAAATTTCTTTTAATGAACTTGACGTATCATAATTCTCTGCATCGTTGGCATCCAGATCATTGGATGGTGGACGGCGCCCCTGAGCAACTAAATAATTTTTCGCAGTATTAACGGCAATACGGTACAACCATGTATAAAATGCACTATCACCCCGGAAAGAAGGAAGTGCCCGATAAGTCTTAATAAAAACCTCCTGAGCAACATCGGGAACGTCGCCTTGAGGTACGTAACGAGCAATCAGGCTCGCTACTTTGTGCTGGTATCTCATCACCAGCAAATTAAACGCTTTTTGGTCGCCCTTCTGGACGCGTTCAATCAGCATTTGATCCGTTAACTGCTCGCTCATCCGAGGTTCACTCTCCTGAGGTAAAACTCCACATTTATACTTAAATTAAACCAATATGATGTTCTGATTTCCCGAACAAGCATGACTTTGAGTATCAGTTCACTGTGAAGTTCAACTTTAGTTGTCATTTTGATTACAACCACCTGTTATTTTCGTATTGTATTTTCTAAATCATAGCCACTATTTCACAGGACACGCGATTTTAAACTGAGAAAAAGAAAACCTTTGTTTTATTATACCGAAAAATCCAATTCTCCATCTCAATAGTACTAACATCTTCAATAATAAAGATAAAAATCCGTTATTAACTGACGAAAGTCGTCTGAATATGTGTCATCTGAGGAACGAATCGTTAATTCACTCACCTGGATGTCCTGTTCTTGCCGTGACAATCCCAATAATAAACGATGCAACGGCTTATCTTGCCTGTCACGAACATTGACGCGGAAATGGGTAAACCACCCCAGGTCTGACGCCATTTTTTCAAATTGTTCACCAATTTCATAAGGGAGTACCAGACAAAATAACCCTGTCGGCGTAAGCAATGACCGTACACACGCCAATAACCCCTGATGCGTCAATGACTCAGTATAACGCGCCTGATTGCGAGCTTTGTTTCGACATGCAATCGCCAGCTCAAAGTAGGGAGGATTGCTAACAATCAAATCGTATTGAGCGTTAATTTTCCACAACTCATTTTGTTGCATATGTTGTCGCACGAAACCATGAATATCCTGCTGATATACCGTAATGCGGGAAGGCCACGGTGATTGCTGTACATTATCCACAGCCTGCATTGCAGCAAGGCCATCCAGCTCCACCGCATCAATAAGGGTATCTTCTTTTGTACGTTGGGCTATCATCAACGCAATCAAACCACTGCCACATCCAATATCCAGACATCTTTTCCTGTTATATACTGGTGCCCAGGCTCCCAACAACACACCATCCGTCCCGACTTTCATCGCACATTTATCATGTCCAACAAAAAACTGTTTAAATGTAAAACCACCGCGGCGAAAAGCGGGTTTCTGTATCGATGCCATAACCTATTCTGCTGAAATTAGAATTTCTCATAGCATAAATCTTATGGACGATGGATAAAAGTAACCTGCCTATTGGATGCTTTTATAGGATGAAGAATACAACTAACCTGTTTATAATCGGCGGCCCAAACAGAGGTATATAATGACTGCGACAAACTTTTCCGAATTCGAACTTGATGAATCCTTGCTTGAAGCACTGAACAACAAAGGCTACGAACTCCCGACCGCCATTCAGGCGGCAGCTATTCCTCCGGCGATGGACGGACGTGATGTATTAGGCTCAGCGCCGACCGGTACAGGTAAGACCGCCGCTTACCTGCTACCAACTCTACAGCATTTACTGGATTTTCCTCGCAAAAAATCAGGGCCGCCACGCATCCTGATTTTGACGCCAACCCGTGAACTGGCAATGCAGGTAGCAGAACAGGCAAAAGAATTGGCGGCCCATACACATTTGGACATTGCTACAATCACGGGTGGTGTTGCCTACATGAATCATGCGGAAGTATTCAGTGAGAATCAGGATATTGTTGTCGCAACGACAGGGCGTCTGCTGCAATACATCAAAGAAGAAAATTTCGATTGCCGTGCAGTGGAAACGCTGATCCTTGATGAAGCGGATCGCATGTTGGATATGGGATTTGCCAATGATGTCGAAACGATTGCAGGCGAAACCCGCTGGCGTAAACAGACCTTGTTATTCTCCGCAACCCTGGAAGGGGAATCCATCCGTGATTTTGCCGAGCGCCTGTTAACTGATCCTGTTGAGATTGATGCCGAACCTTCTCGCCGTGAACGCAAGAAAATTCAGCAATTTTACTATCGGGCTGATTCGTTAGAGCATAAAACGGCTCTGCTGTGTCACCTTCTCCAGCAATCTGAAGTGACTAAATCCATTGTTTTCGTACGTAAACGAGAGCGTGTTCGCGAACTTGTCGATTGGCTGAACCAGGCAGGCATTCAGGCGGGTTTTCTCGAAGGAGAAATGGTGCAGGCCAAGCGTACAGATGCCGTAAAACGCTTGAATGATGGTAAAGTCAAAGTCCTGGTCGCCACCGACGTTGCTTCCCGTGGATTGGATATCGAAAATGTCAGCCACGTCTTTAACTTCGATTTGCCTCGTACCGCAGATGTTTACTTGCACCGGATCGGTCGTACTGCTCGTGCAGGCCGTAAAGGAACGGCTATTGCTTTGGTTGAAGCACATGATCACCTACTTTTGGGTAAAATCAGCCGTTACCTCAAAGAACCTTTGAAAATACGAGTGGTTGATGAGCTTCGCCCACAAACCAAAGCGCCAAGTGAGAAAAAGGGCAATAAGCCATCCAAAAAAGTACTGGCAAAACGTAAAGAGAAGAAGAAAACAGAAGAGACAAAGAAAAACCGCGTAAAAGTTCGTCATCGCGATAGCAAAAATATCGGTAAACGCCGCGCTTCTTCTGGCAATCCCAGCCCAAAATTAACTGAATCTAGCAACGATTAATTCATAACCGAGTGTAGAACATGGGCGAAGCCATACAGTGAATTCGCCCAAGTTCCGGCAGACTGAGCGCTAAATATTACACAGCATAATGTTGTTCACTTTGCTGCGGTGTGATATCTGTAACATCCGTTGACGCCAACATGGTATTGCCATTGTTCAGCCAAGGCTTTTGTTCCGCCATTAATTCGAGGACAGCTTCCAAAAAATGGGCCTTAAAGGCATGTAAGCCATATCGATTAGGCAGTATGAGATCCCATATGTTCTCTAATTCATATTCATACTTAAGCTCTATTTTGTGCCCCATCGGTTGACGGATTGGCAATGTTTTTTGCAAGTTACCCAGCCAATCGTGTTCAACGGTATAATGGCGTATTAAACCACTGTCAGCCAATTCATGGGCAACTTCGGGTGATACGCCCATATGTTTCAATGTCGCGTCAGAAACACTAACAGAATTGTAAATAACTGCTGGTTTTCCTGTTGCCAATGCAGACACAGTTGCCAATCCGCCCCCCAATGAATGCCCGGTGAAAATGACGTTTTCACCAAATACTTCTAACGCCTTATGTGCCAATTCCACGGCTTGGTTATACTGTTTTTCATTGTAACCAAGCTTTTGACGAATACTTACCATAAAATCCTGTAATTCATTCGAACCTGTGAAAGAGACAATATATAACCCCTTATTTTGGTATACGCCAGCCTGAAACCCTGTTGAATAATCATTCAGAGTGTCAGGATCAATGCCTGATTTTGATAAATCCTCATCAGACAGACGCACATAATCGCCAATTCCTAAACTCGTTTGCCGATAAACATCACGGGTAACCAGCGTCAGGGCATAATCGACCCGTTGAGAGTGTTTTCCCGCAATATCATTGGCTTTCAATTCAGGCGCTGCCATCGTGCTGGCATTTAAGTTATTAACCAATGATTGATAGAGCGCATTAACCTGCTGAGTGTTTTCTGAAAACGAAATATTGGCGGAAGAAATGTGATCAACTTTGCCAGGTGGTGACTGAGCAGTAGCATTAGATTGAGGTTGTAAGGTATTTTCTTGTAAGGAATAAATCCCTAACTTACTAAAAAAACTGGTATTAACTGATAAAGTCATAAAATTCCCCTACAGATTATTCAAGTTTGGTGTGGTTTAAAAGCCCAAACTCTCTATCGGCAGAATTTTTAACAATATTAAAACAAATTTAATTTTTAATTAACAAATTTAATTTCCATAATTAAAGTATGTAAATAAAAAAGGGAGTAACGATTCTCCCTTTAAATTTTTTGCTTGATACAAGAATTACAAGCTTTCTGTAAAAGTACGTGCAATAACATCACGTTGCTGTTCTGGCGTCAGTGAGTTAAAACGTACAGCATAACCAGATACACGAATAGTGAGTTGAGGATACTTTTCGGGGTGTTTTACTGCATCTTCCAACGTTTCGCGGCGCAGAACATTAACATTCAGATGTTGCCCACCTTCTACACGTACAGCCAGCTTGACCTCCAGCGGGATCTCGCGATATTCAAATTGCCCCAACGCCTCTTTGGCGACAATCTGGCCTTCATCGTAATCTGCTTTAGCACAGATGCAACGCGCTTCATTTTTTTCATCATCCAACAGCCAAAAAGAGTTCATCAATGCAGCGTTGTTAGATTGGGTAATCTGAATCCCAGTAATCATTTATACCTCCAACATCATCTTAGTTATTCGGTCAAATCCTAACTTAACCAATCATCGTTCTTTATTTCCTGTATACCAGTACAAATGAGAAGGTTCTTTGATTGTAATCAACTGGTTTCATACGGTTATTGATAGTGAATTCATAATGTCATGTTTTAAATCATCTTTTCCGACAGAATGGAATGAAATTATTTTCATGTTTTTTCAAAAAAATTTATAAAAATAGATTTTCATCCTGGGAATTAAGCTTAGATTGAGATCTCAGGGTTTCCCTATCCCAAGGGAATCGGTAAGCTTAAGCTATCTGATAATCATCTAGAAAGGGATTGGCTATGTCCGCACCTCTCACATGGCACGATGTCATCGGCAATGAAAAGAAACAGCCTTATTTTGTTGATACCTTGGCTTATGTTGCCAATGAACGTCAGGCGGGAAAAACCATTTATCCGCCTCAAACAGATGTTTTTAATGCATTCCGCTATACCGAATTGGCTGATGTAAAGGTCGTGATTTTAGGACAAGATCCTTACCACGGCCCGAATCAAGCCCACGGTTTGGCTTTCTCTGTACAGCCTGGTATTCCTGCGCCGCCTTCTCTTGTCAATATGTACAAAGAACTGGAATCGGACATTGCCGGATTCACTCGACCAAATCACGGTTGCCTGATCAGCTGGGCAAAACAGGGCGTATTATTGCTTAATACCGTGCTCACCGTTGAGCGCGGTAACGCGCATTCTCATGCGCATTTAGGCTGGGAAACGTTCACTGACAAAGTCATTGCAGCAATCAATGAACATCGTAACGGAGTTATTTTCTTGCTTTGGGGATCTCATGCCCAGAAAAAAGGCCATTTCATTGATATCCAACGCCATCATGTATTAAAAGCTCCCCATCCTTCACCTTTGTCTGCCCATCGTGGTTTCTTAGGCTGTAAACATTTTTCACAGGCCAACAACTTATTGGGATCACAAGGATTATCGCCTATAGATTGGGAGCCTCAATTACCCCAATAACCGATTTATACCTACAAAAATGCCGCCTTTCTCATGGCGGCATTGCATCACGAGAGACAGTAACCTTTATTTAGAAACAGCAACCATTGCAGGACGCAATAGACGACCGTTCAAGGTATAACCTTTCTGCATCACCAACATAACCTGATTAGGTTCATGCTGTTCTGATTCCATCATGGTCACCGCCTGATGCACTTCTGGATTGAAAGGGACATTGGTGTCACCAACCACTTCAACGCCAAATTTACCCACTGAATCAATAAAAGATTTCAGCGTCAGTTCAATACCTTCAACCATTGGCAGTAACGCTTCATTGGTACGATCAGCCGCATCTAATGCACGTTCCAGATTATCGATAACAGGCAGAAGTTCATTGACAAATTTTTCCAATGCAAATTTATGTGCCTTTTCTACATCCTGCTCAGTACGACGGCGAATGTTTTCGATTTCAGCACGTGCACGCAGCAAAGCATCACGTTCATTAGTCTGAGCCTGTTTCAGTTGTTCTTCCAACTCAGCAACACGCGGATCAACAACGTTTTCAGTCTCTGGCGCATCTGCCTGTTCCGCATTTATTTGTTGCTCTAATACATTTTCTGTATTTTCTGCGACTTGCTCGTCAGGTACTTTTTGGTCTTTACTACTCATGAATATCTCCGCGTATTTTGTATTATCTTCGCCATTTGAGCTTATTATGGGGATCAAAACGCGGGATTCAAGGGAACAATCATTATTGTGAGGGCAAAACCATATGCTGAAGGAAATAACAGCAATGAATAATGAATTCAAATGCATCGGTATTGTCGGTCGTCCACGTCACCCTGAAGCACTGGCCACCCACGAAATGCTGTATCACTGGCTGGTATCTAAAGGTTATTGTGTCATTGTGGATAGACAGGTCGCGAAAGACATTAATTTAAAAGACGCTCAGACGGGAGGATTAACAGAAATTGGTAAAATTGCCGATCTTGTGATTGTTGTCGGTGGTGATGGCAATATGCTCGGTGCAACCAGAGTATTATCACGTTATGACATTAAAGTCATTGGTATCAACCGAGGCAATTTGGGCTTTTTAACGGATTTGGATCCCGATAATGCTTTACAGCAGCTCTCCGAAGTTTTGGATGGCAAATATCGAGACGAAAAACGTTTTCTGCTTGAGGCACAAGTGACAAAAACTGGGCATAAATCCCGGCGCAGCACTGCATTAAATGAAGTCGTACTACATCCAGGCAAAGTTGCTCATATGATTGAATTTGAAGTCTATATTGATGAACGTTTTGCTTTTTCTCAACGTTCAGATGGCTTAATCATAGCAACGCCCACTGGCTCTACGGCCTATTCACTGTCTGCTGGAGGACCTATATTAACCCCAAACTTAGATGCTATCGTGCTAGTGCCGATGTTTCCACATACGCTCTCTGCACGCCCTCTCGTTATCAGCAGCGAAAGCAGCATTCGCCTGAAATTTGCCCAAAACAGCAGTGACTACGAAGTCAGTTGTGACAGCCAGATCGTCCTGCCAATCCAAGATGGTGAAGAAGTGATCATCAAACGCAGTGACTATAATCTGCACTTAATTCATCCAAAAGATTACAACTACTTTAATACACTGAGCACAAAATTGGGCTGGTCGAAAAAAATGTTCTAAAAACGAGCCTTCCTACTTTACTGTATAAAAAACCAGTTTATACTGTATGGAAGCACAGACATGTTTTTATGCACAGGAACATGTTCTTATACAGTAACGTGTTTATATACAGTAAAAAGAAGGAGGAGCACGATGCTGACTCAATTGACCATCAGTAACTTTGCTATCGTTCGCGAACTTGAAATTGATTTCCGCCCAGGAATGACGGCAATCACAGGGGAAACCGGAGCAGGTAAATCCATCGCGATTGATGCATTAGGTTTATGTCTTGGCAACCGTGGCGAAGCCAACATGGTTCGCCCGGGTGCTCCGCGTACCGACCTTTGCGCCCGTTTTTCACTCACTGATGCGCCTTCTGCCCGCAAGTGGCTGATAGACCACCAGCTCGATGAAAGTTTTGAGGAGGGTAATGAGTGCCTGCTGCGTCGTACCATTACCGCTGATGGGCGCTCTCGCGGTTTTATCAATGGTACTGCTGTACCCCTTTCTCAATTACGTGAATTAGGTTCCCATCTCATTCAAATTCACGGACAACATGCTCACCAATTATTGTTAGAAAATCGTCACCAAAGGCGCTTACTGGATATTTACACGGGCGATTTCGAACTTCAGCAAGAAATGAAACAGGCTTACCAGCAATGGCGCCAAAGCTGTCAGGCTCTCTCCCAATTCCAACAACAAGCTCTTGAGCGTCGCTCACGTCAGCAATTGCTGGAATATCATCTGAAAGAACTGGACGAACTGTCACCACAACCAGGTAATTATCAAGAACAAGATAGTGAATACAAACGGCTGGCAAATTGCGGGCAATTTTTGTCCGTCAGTCAAAATATCCTCCAAATTTTAAGTGATAATGATGAGCAGAACATTGTCAGTTTTCTTAGCTATGCCCGCAGTGAACTGACAGAGCTTGCCAGCATGGATCACAAACTCAGTGGCCTGCTTAACATGCTGGAAGAGGCTGCTATCCAAATCAATGAAGTAAGTGATGAATTACGTCATTACAGCAACCAACTGGAACTGGACCCCAATCGTTTATTTGAACTGGAACAGAAAATTTCCCAACAAATCAGCATGGCCCGTAAACACCATGTTGCGCCAGAAGAGTTACCTGCATTACATCAACAGTTGTTAGAAGAGCAATATCAACTATCCCAGCAGGAAAATGATTGTGCCCATCTCAGTGAACTTGTCAGCTTGCATTATCAACAAGCCTTGACTGTGGCAGAAAAATTGCACCATATTCGCCAAAAATATGCCGCAGAATTGGGCCAACTGATAACAAACAGTATGCACCAACTTTCTATGCCTCATGGCCGCTTTACCATCGATGTAACCTTTGAAGCAGAGCATTTAAATATTGATGGAGCCAGCAAAGTTGAATTCAATGTCACAACCAACCCTGGCCAACCCCATCAACCATTGGCAAAAGTGGCATCAGGTGGTGAGCTTTCCCGTATTGCACTGGCAATCCAGGTCATTACGGCGAAAAAAATGGAAACCCCCGCGCTGATTTTCGATGAAGTTGATGTAGGTATCAGCGGTCCAACAGCGGCCATTGTTGGGCGTTTGCTGCGTGAATTGGGGGAATCCACCCAAGTGATGTGTGTCACCCACTTACCTCAAGTCGCAGGATGCGGGCATCAGCATTTTTATGTCAGCAAGCAAACAGACGGCGAAGAAACAGAAACCCAAATGCAACTATTGGATAAAAAAGCACGACTTCAAGAACTGGCGCGGCTTTTGGCGGGGAGTGAGGTTACAAAAAATACTCTGGCTAACGCAAAAGAGTTGTTAGCGGCATAAATTGAGACAACTTTCTTGTATAATTGCAGTCATAGGTAAATGCGTAGAGGTTTTCAACCTCTTCAATGTTTATTATTATCGACGGCCTAACGCCTAAAGGAATGTAATTACTATGCGCTGTAAATTGTTGACTGCCGCTACTGTCTCACTTGTTATGCTGACTGCGGGTTGCTCCATGTTTGAGCGAATTGTTTATCGTCCTGATATTAATCAAGGGAACTACCTTACGCCGGCTGCGGTATCAAAAATCCATCAGGGAATGACTCAACAGCAAGTTTCTTACACTTTGGGAACACCAATGCTGACCGATCCGTTTGGGAGTCAAACTTGGTATTACGTATTCCGCCAACAACCAGGCCATGGGAAAACAACTCAGGAAACCCTGACACTTACCTTTGATAGCAATGGTGTGCTAACTGATATCAAGGATGAAAAATCACTGCCAGAGAATCAGTAAGATGTGTGTTTTATTTATTCGCCAGTAGAAAATCTGGCGAATAAACAGACATTATTGTGCATTGTTTTTCGCACGCTCTGCTCGTTTACGGCGCATTTCTTTTGGATCCGCAACCAGAGGGCGATAAATCTCCACACGATCTCCCTCTTCCAGCGTTTCAGTCAGTTTGGCAGGACGGCTATAAATACCAACTTTATTTTTAGTCAAATCGATATCATTACGTAATGTCAAAAGACCAGACGTTACAATCGCCTGTTCGACGGTAGCTCCTTGGGGTACTTTCACATTACGCAGATATTGCCGTTCAGGCAGAGCATAAACGACTTCGATATTAATCTCAGACACTATAGACCTCACGTGCACGCTGGGTAAAAGCCTGAACCATATTCCCAGCCAGCTCCTTAAATACTTTGCCAAAGGCCAGTTCGATCAACTTGTTGGTAAATTCAAAATCGAGATGCAACTCAACCTTACAAGCATCTTCACTTAACGGAGTAAAATGCCACCCTCCCATCAATTTACGGAAAGGCCCATCAACAAGCTGCATACTGATGCGTTGATTATCAAATAACGTATTGCGCGTTACGAACGTCTTACTGATCCCTGCCTTAGAAACCTCAACAGAAGCCGTCATTTCATTATTGCTACTACTTATTACACAACTACCTACACATCCCGGTAAAAAATCAGGATAAGAAGTCACATCATTGACCAATTTATACATTTGTTCCACGCTGTAAGGCACTAGCGCAGAGCGATTAATCTGTGGCATATCATTTCCTGTAAAACATAACAGCGCTAATAGTATCACTTAAACATGGTTAAATAAAAACCTGATGACATTTAGAACAATAAATGCGCACTTATCGCTAAATATCATACAGAAGAGATTTCTTTCACTAACGCATGCAGTATAATACAACGCATTATGACAAAGAAAAAAGCATACAAACCCGGTTCGGCAACAATTGCCATGAATAAGCGAGCCCGCCACGAATACTTCATTGAGGAAGAATTCGAAGCAGGCTTATCCCTACAAGGTTGGGAAGTTAAATCACTGCGTGCTGGCAAGGCTAACATCAGTGAGAGTTATGTTTTACTCAAAGATGGTGATGCTTATCTTTTTGGTGCCACGATTACGCCATTAAACGTTGCTTCTTCCCACGTAGTTTGTGATCCGACACGGTCACGCAAGCTACTACTTAACAAACGCGAGCTTGATTCACTGTATGGTCGAATCAATCGAGAAGGTTATACCATCGTCGCACTTTCCATGTATTGGAAAAATGCCTGGAGCAAAATCAAAATTGGCGTTGCAAAAGGTAAAAAGGCGCACGATAAGCGTTCAGATATCAAAGAACGTGAGTGGAAATTAGACAAAGCGAGAATTATGAAGAATTCTGGGCGTTAATCGCTGGCATTGTCATCCAATATTCTGATATACTTAACGCTTATTAACTTGGGGCTGATTCTGGATTCGACGGGATTTGCGAAACCCAAGGTGCATGCCGAGGGGCGGTTGGCCTCGTAAAAAGCCGCAAAACAATAGTCGCAAACGACGAAAACTACGCACTGGCAGCTTAATAACCTGCGCAGAGCCCTCTCTCCCTAGCCTTCGCTCTTAGGACGGGGATCAAGAGAGGTCAAACCCAAAAGAGATCGCGTGGATGCCCTGCCTGGGGTTGAAGCGTTAAATCCAATCAGGCTAGTTTGTTAGTGGCGTGTCTGTCCGCAGCTGGCAAGCGAATGTAAAGACCAGACTAAGCATGTAGTACCAAGGATGTAGAAATTTCGGACGCGGGTTCAACTCCCGCCAGCTCCACCAAATAAAACAAGGGGTTACGTGAAAACGTAGCCCCTTTTTCTTTGTCCATGTCCACTTTACGTCCACCCATTTTATTTTTTCCATATTTCCATCATGTGACAGGTGGCATTTAAAACATGAGGATGGTAGCGGTAATGATTGACTACAAAATTTCATCTGATTCTGTCTTGCTGGCAGAGTTAAATAAATTATCTGGTGACACATCAGTTAGCATCTCAAGCAGAAAAAAAGAGTTCCTTTATATCATTAGAAACTTGAGTATTGATGAACAACCTATCGCAGTTCTGGCAGGTGATTTAGATGGCAAGAAAGGCTCATTAATTTTACTAACCACCAAGAATCTGCATTTCATAAAGATTAGCCTATTCAAAAAAGTACATCACGATAAATTCCCTATGAAATTGATAACGGGGTGTAACGATAAGAAAGGGCTATTGTTTTCAAAAGTCACATTCAATATTAACCATGAGCAAGAATATATTTTCAGCAATATTGAGAAGAAAGCCCTAGATGGGTTTCTTACTCGCTTAAATGAATCTATCATTGGTTATGAATCTGCATCATATGGACAGATTGAGCAACCACCTGCTACATCTCAATCTGAGATAAGCTCCCAGCTTTCAGGAGAACATACACCGTCTATTTTAGATACAACCTCTTTAGTAGCAAAATTAGAACTCATTGAAGAGCTAAAAGATTTTTCAGGAGCTATCAATAACAAAGAATTTAACATTCTTAAAAATTATATCTTGGAATCAAATCTTGATAAGAGTTTAGCTACGGTAAACATAAAAACGTTATGTGAGAATTTGGATAGATTGAATGACTTCGTTAATGATGGCACCATTACTAAAAAAGATTTTTCGACTCAAAAGCAAGCAATATTAGAAGCATTACCAACTAACAATCAACCTCAATAAATTTCAGTTCACCACTATCCTCAAAGCCGCATAAACCCTGAATTCTTTAACGTGATGTGGCTTTGCTTTGTGATCCAATATTCTCACGTAAAATAGAATTTATCCTTTAATATCAATAGACTGATATTTCTATCGCGATCCACCTTTGATCCAAAAACTGAAATTTCCTGAAAATCTTTTCAATCCTTTCAGTTTGGAATTGTTCCCACTCCACCCGTACTGGCACGGTCTGGCGATATCATTTGTAGAATTTTAAAACTGAAAAAACTTTTTGATCCAAAACGTGCAGGCTGGTGCGGTGTAGTCCGTTTTACGTGGGGTTTACGTTTCCAGTACCTGTAGCGGTCAAGAAATACCGGACACATTTTTAGCCTCTTCCCACTGCTTTTCATATTCAACCGGTGAAAGTCCACCATTAAAACTATGCGGACGAACGTGGTTGTAATAGCCGCCCAAATATGGCGTGATACCCCGTATGGCATCATGGATATCCAGATACCCTTCCGGGGGAACCCACTCACTCTTCAGGCTGCGAAAGACTCTTTCCATTGGGGAATTATCCCAGCAATTTCCCCGGCGGCTCATACTCTGGATGATTTTGTTTCTCCATAATAAACGACGGAACTTATTGCTGCTGTATTGGCTTCCCTGGATGCCCTTCTGAGTGTCAAGTCATTATTTGTATGCTGTTGATCTGCCGATTCTGGTTACGCAGTAAGGTAAATATCTCTCTGGATATATAGCGTTTCAGGCAACGTATGGCTTCCCGTTTTGAATGGCCTTCTCTAATTCGCCTGGCGACATATTCCTGTGTTTTGGCATCTGTACGTAATCTGCCAATGGCGATGATATGAAGCGCGCTGTTCGCTGCACGATCACCTCCTCGAGGCGCAGATTTTTCCCCGAAGACGCGGGAACTGGATTGACACCACATAATGCAGCAAAGCCTGATTCTGAGGGCAAGCGTTCTGGATTGTCCCCGGCCGTAATGAGGAGTTGGGAGGCACATTCGTATCCCACTGCCTTGCGTTTGATAAGTTCTGGAGCGAGCTCGTCAATAATCGCCGCTATCATGATGTCCAGCTCGCCAATCTCATCATGTAATTCCAGATAACGCCGGGCCAGTGATTTCAACGTAATACGGTAGGCATCCTCGACATGACGATACCGGGTCATATCCGGCTTCGATGTGGCGAGTGTCCGTATCAACTGCATTCGGGTGAGTTTTCTGATTTGATCACGTAATTCTTCGGGCGCGGAGACGATGGTCATCTGGCGCATTTGTAGCGCAATACGTCGTGCCGAGACAGCCGTTTTTCGGCAAGCTTTCAGTACCCGAAGTGATTCAATCATTCCGCTTCGTGTTTTGGGAGTGACTGTACGAATGAGTGAAAATGCCGCATGGGCTGCACATTCAGCATCAATCGTATCGCTTTTACCCCGTTTCCTGCGCTCCATTCTGTCGGGAGCGGTGACCTCAAGAACTTCAATACCTGCGATTGAAGGTATCGCAGCAAACCTGCACCATACGAACCGATGCATTCAATCCCCACCCTGATGAGAAGCCCAAATGATTTCATCCAGGATAACATCTGGCGATATCCCTGCCGGGTTGCCGGGAAAAATTCACTCCCCAAGACACGGTTATTGTGATCAACCACTGCTGCAACGTGCAGGTCTTTGTGTGTGTCAACACCGCCAATGATGCCGACCGATAAGTCTTGCTGCTTTTTAGTCATGGGATAAATTCTCAGTCAGAAGATGCCCTGATTTCTCCCGACAGATATCCCGGACAGGACAGTAAAGAGACAAGGCGTCAGGCCCTTCTTGAGTCACGCGTATCAGCAAGGAGAAACCTCTTATGGGATTTTCCTGTGACCGACAGATCCAGGGCAGGACACAATCCTGGTCGATCGGAGTGTGGGTCAGGAAACAGAAAAAACACCATACATCAGAAGAATAGATTGAAAAGTCTTCTCTCTACAGAGTCTGACAAGGACATTCTTACTATCCGAATGAAATATCAGACGTCCCTCAATATGACGGGTTTCGAGTGCATGATTCAAGGCTCTGCACACCAACTCGGCATCCGGTGAAGCCGATATCGCCATGCCGACAACGCGGCGGGAAAATAAATCTATCACGGTCGCCAGATAGCACCAACCATCACGAATTCGAATATACGTAATATCACCGCACCACTGAGTATTCGGCGCGTTGGGCGAAAACTGTTGCTTTAACCGATTGGGGGAGGCCGGAGCTTCTTTCCCGGCTGGGCGATAGCGATGGGCCCCCGGTTGGCGGCTTTGTAACCCACATTCCTGCATCAGACGCCGGGCCAGCCAACGTCCAACCGGTTTCCCTTCATTTGTCAGCAGATGGCTCAATGTGCGCCTGCCTATCGCCCCCGACTTTGGTTATACAGTTCACGAACCCGGATGCGCAACTGCATACGTTCCGTGTCGACAGGCCGTTGTCGCCAGTCATAATAGGCACTGCGTGACACTTGAAGCATCTGACATAATTCCGTGACCGCCCATCGGGTGCTCAGCCGTGTGATCAACGCATAGCGCCACAGCGCATCTCGCTCATCAGCACGGCCGCCTGCTTTAGGATTTCTTTTTCCATTTCCAGGCGTTTCACCTGCTTTTCTAAGGCCTGTATCTGGCGTTGTTCGGGCGTCAGTGCCTTGCCCACAGGCGTCATTCCCTGTATTTCGGCCTGGTATTGGCGAACCCATTTTCCCAGGGTACTGGCATCAATCCCCAGTGAACGGGCGACCTTAACAACCCGCTGCTGATGGAGAACAACCTGTTGAACCGCTTCCAGCTTAAATTCAGCAGAATATTGGCGTTTGGTGGGTTTCAATTTCATCGTCACACCTCATTGTCATGTTAATAACATGAGCAGGCTTTTGACGTGTCCGAGATCTTTATACCATATATGGACGCTCCAGTTGTGCAAGCACTAAGTTATACGGTTTGCGACCCTATATCCGGCGTCATAATGGAAAAATTATCCGCGCCATGATGTCATCCGCACCCTGTTTTCTTCTCACTACATCGGTATATCACTACCTTGTATAAGAACAGGCTATTACAGGGACGGTAGCCGTTTTCTCATCAGTGTTTGCAAACTCGATAATGCGTCTATTTATGTTGCTCAATTAATTAATAGTAAAAGCTTTTTCCATATTAAAATCCACTTCATCCCGCAGAACACGCCAGATAATCCGGGTCAGTTTGTTGGCTAAAGCGATCGTGGCTTTCATAAACCCGCATCGGGCAACCAGTTTTCTCAACCATTCTCCCAGACAGCCATCACGATTTTGTACACAGCGCATCACTGCACGAGCACCGTGGATAATTAACGTTCGGAGATGACGGTTTCCATTTTTGCTCAGGGAAGACAGCCGGTTTTTTCCACCTGAACTGTGTTGTCGGGGAACCCGGCCACACCAGGCAGAAAGTTGCCGGCCATTGGCAAATTGGGGCGCACTGACTTCACTCACGAAGGCGGCCGCAATAAGGGGACCGACTCCGGGGATTGTGAGCAGATAGTGATAACCGCTTTGCTGACGGGAAAGTGCCGCTATTTCATTATCCATTTCATGAATGCGAATGTTCAGATTCCGTAGGTCTTCCCCCAAAGTATGAAGCAAACGTCGTAGTGCAGAGGACAGCTCATGGCTCTCTTCTTCTAGAATCTCAGGCAGGTACTGTTGCAGTTTTTGAATACCTGCAGGAACGATCACCCCCTCCTCAGCGAGGAAAGCCCTAATCTGGTTGGCGAGTGCGGTGCGTTGTTCCACCATGAGTTGTCGGGCACTGCGCAGTGCCTTGATATCTTGCTGTTCCACCGTCTTGACCGGAACAAAATGGATGCTGGGTCGGCACAAGCCT
>NZ_JBEBMB010000049.1:0-9453 GCF_040081915.1 Xenorhabdus sp. SGI240 | reverse complement strand
GAACCTCAATTATCGGTTGGGTGTTCCGCTCAGCCAACAGTTTGATCCAAACGCGGTCGCGCCACTGCGCAGCCTGAGAGCCAGTCAGTTGGATTTTGTGAACCGCCGCAACGATATGGTGCTGGATTATCAGAAGCAAACACTGCTGACACTGGTGTTCCCCGCATCCATTAATGGGTATGAAGGGAAGGAAGTGACCTTTGTACCGATTATCCAATCCAAATATCCCCTGGCACGTTTAGAGCTGGATACGGCTGAATTACAGAAAGCGGGCGGGAAAATGCTTGATCAACGGCCGGATAAAGTGACGTTACGGTTGCCTAAAACCACGAAAAACCCCGTTCGGCTTTCGGGAATAGCCATCGACAGCCGGGGTAATCACTCCAACCGGGCAGAAATCCTGATAGTGAGCTTGCCGACCGAAAAGCGATTGAAGGTGACAGCAAATAAAATGCAGGCCAAAGCCGATGGTCATGACCGTGTGAGCTATACCGTTCTTGTCACCGATCAGGAGGGCGCTCCCATTCCCAATCAGGCCGTTATCTGGTCAAGTGACAAGGGAGAATTGTCCCAAACCCGACAGGACACGGATGCGCAGGGGCAGGCCTCGGTCGTACTGCGCAGCCGTCAGCAGGGGCTGCATGCGGTACATGTTACCGTGGATGAAGAGGCTGTCATTGCACCTTCGGCACAGTTTGATGCAGTGCTGATCCCCGAAATCACTGTTGATAAGCACAGCGTTAAGGCGGATGGAAAATCAAGGGCAACCTTGACTGTCACGGTTAAAAACGCCGGTGGTCAACCTGTACCCAATCAGGCTGTTGGCTGGCAGACCCGCCTTGGTCAGTTCTCCGCATTTTCATTAATGACTGATGCAAAAGGGCAGGCCACGGCTTATTTAACCAGCAAAGCATCAGGAAATGCAGACGTGACGGTGGCGGTTGGCAGTGAAACGGTGATGTCTTCTCTGATTCGCTTTATTGCCTCGCTAACGCATACGCTTCAGGCGAACAAACCAACCGCTATTGCCGATGGTCAGGACAACATCCTTTATACGGTGAACGTGCGCGATGCAGCAGATCAACCCGTTGCCCACAGCGAAGTACAATGGTCAGCGGATAACGGGCAACTGCTGGACAGGCAAGAGCAGACAAACAGTCAGGGAGAAGCGACCGCCCGGTTAGTCAGTCGTACCGCAGGGAGGGTAACGGTGAAAGCCGAGGTGGCGGGAAAAAACCTTTATGCCGCTCCGGTGACGTTTGAACGCCGGCTGAAACCCGCGATCACGGTGGACAAAATCAGGGCGAAAGGTGATGGCTAGGATACCGTGGTGTTGACCGCCACGGTGAAAGACTCGCTGGGGCTATCTGTGGAAAATCAGTCAGTCATTTGGCAAACGGATCACGGTGTGTTGTCCTCAGAACGGGCGCAAACTGATAATCAGGGACAAGTGCAGGTTCAATTGAGCAGTACATTTGCAGGAGATCACCAGGTGCAGATCCAGGTCGGCGATAATAAAGTGGCCGCCCCTATTGTCACCTTTGATGAAATCCTGTTACCCACCCTTCGGGTCAATAAAACCCGTGCCACGGCGGATGGCGAAGATCGGGTAACTTTTACTGTCACCGTCACCGATATTCATGGGCAGGGGCTTGCGGATAAAGCGGTTGACTGGTCTGGCAATCTTGGCGAGATAATTTTTGCAGAAGACAGGACAGACCGTCAGGGAAAGGCAACCGCAATCCTTGTCAGTCGTCATGCTGGACAGGCTTCGGTCACCGCAGAAGTGGGTGAGCAGCCAGTTGTCTCCTCTGTGGAATTTATCCTGCCGTTGCGCCTGGTTGATACTGTTGATACGCATGATGGTAGTCAGCCTGCTGTTTATTGTGCTGGGTGAATATGCCCTGTCAGGCACGATTGAGGTAACGCAATGACCACCAACAGCTATCTGGAATACTTTCTGACCCTGCTCGGCTGGGTGGTCAATAACGGGTTATGGCAAATTCTGATTGCGACGGGGCTGTTTACCCTGCCTCTGGTGATAAAGGTCATTGCGCTCTGGCTGAAAGTAAGAGAGTGTGGCGAAGAGGAGGGCAGTGGTGGGTTACAGTCACTGGCCCGGATTGAAAATACCCTGTACAGCGCCTTTTTCGTGATGGTGGTGTGCTGTGTGCCGCTGGTCAATGTCAGCCTCACTACCCTTCAGTATGACCCGTCCCGCGCCAAAAGTTGTGGCACCTGGACACCGCAGGCACCGGATAAAAGTGGTTATGCACCAGTGATCGCCAGCCTGAATAATCAGACGGCGGCGGTGCCCCTCTGGTGGGCCGTGGTACACCGGCTGTCAAAGGGGCTGACACAGGCCGCGGTGGCCTCTATTCCCTGCCGGCCGGATTTAAGGCAGCTGCGTTTTGAGGTGCAGCATACCCGTATCCGTCACCCGGCACTGGCTGCCGAGTTACAGGATTTCACTAATGACTGTTACGCACTGGCGTTGTATCAGTGGAAACAACGGGATCAGGGACAAACCACCGATCCGGCCACACTGCATGATATTGAATGGCTGGGCAGTCGCACCTTCTTATCCGGCGATTACCACACCCTGCAATCCCGAACGCCCAGGGCGCCATTTCCGTGGAATGAAAGCCGGGACAGTGGCCGACCCAATACCGGGCAGGGCGGTTATCCCACCTGTCAGGTCTGGTGGTCAACCCCCAAAACCGGACTGGAGGCCCGGGTATTGGCTCAGGCTAATCCGGGATTATGGCTGCGTCTGTCGGCCGCCCTCAAAATGCTGGGCAAAGAAACCCGCGAATATAAAGAGACGGTGATCCGCCGTCTGGTCAGCCCGGTGAATCTGACCGTATCTCAGGAAGGCTATGTGTATGCGGGCTATGGGGGCAACGAGGATTTTACGGTCTGGGACGGTTCCAACCGGGTCGGTGCGGCGGCGGGAACCGTATTAGGGGGATTAATCAGTACTCCGATGTTTGATGCGGTACGCCAGGCTTTACCCATGATGCAGGCGGTGATCCTGATGGCGTTGTATATCCTGATCCCGTTGATCCTGCTGTTTGCCGCCTATGAATTTAAGACGGTACTCACACTGACGTTTGCTCTATTTTCTTTGAATTTCCTGACCTTCTGGTGGGAAACCGCCCGCTGGCTGGACAGCTATTTACTGGACGCGCTGTACGGCTCAGACACTCATAGCCTGTTTAATCTGGCAGGCATTCAGAACACCTCGGACGATTTGATTATGGGGCTGGTGATGGGCACGTTGTTTATTGTGCTGCCGATGGTCTGGCTGGGCGCATTAGCGTGGGCCGGGGTGCGAATGGGCGATATGGCAGGCATGATGAGCCAGGGCGTGGGACAGGTCAGGCAGTCAGCCGGTATGTTCGGGCAGATGGTGATGCAGAAGATGTTGTCGAAGGGAAAGTAGTGAGACACGTTTTTGTCATAAAGCGGGGAGCGTTGTTCCGTCAGAATACTCTGAAAAACGTGCTACTTATTACTTTTCTTCATCATATTTGTCGTGCTTTTGTTTTTGCAGCAGGAAAAATGCAGATGAATATGCTTAATGTTATCCCTGATATGTCTAATGAATGTTAATTTATTGCTGTTTTGTTGCGTAATTACAGTTGATTAGTCTAAATATCCGTTTTTTTGATCATCTGTCGATCGGGTTGATTGAAAATAAAACAATTTCGACCATAATACCCTGTCTCATATTTATCCCAAAATCATTCAATAATAATTAAGTATTCTATTGGTTCAATTATGGCAACGGTAACGCGCAGCAACCTGTTCGCAGGGTTGGCCGGATGGGCTGTATTGGCTATTCACCCTGTGCAGGCAGATGACCAACCCTTTATTCATCAAAAACAGCAGCAACAGGCACTGGAACAGCGTTTGGAAGCCAGGGCACCGACGGTGCGGCTTTCGGATGAAACGGTATCCCCATCTGCATTGAAATTTCCCCCCGAATCGCCCTGTTTTGTGATCCATCACGTGACGCTGTCCGGTCAGGCAGCGTTGCCGCACTGGTTGCCATTGCAACGGCTGGCGGATCAGGCCAATGGGCTCTGTCTGGGGGCGCAGGGGATTGGCCTCCTGATGAGCACGATGCAGAACCGGCTGATTTCCCACGGCTGGGTGACCACCCGCATTCTGGCGCCGGAGCAGGATTTGAGTCAGGGTGAACTGAAACTCAATGTTGTTGCCGGCAAAATCCGGCAGGTGCGCTATACCGAGGCGTCGGATACATACGCGACGCTGTATACGGCGATGCCGGCCCATGAGGGCAATGTATTAGATCTGCGTGATATCGAACAAGGCCTTGAAAACCTTCAACGTATCCCTAATGTTCAGGCCTCCATGGAGCTGATGCCGGGTGAGCAGCCGGGTGAGAGCGATATCCTGATCAAACGCCAGCAGTCGCGTTTCTGGCATGTCGGGGCCTGGGTCGATAACAGCGGGACCAAAACCACCGGGCAGACGCAGGGCGGGCTGATGCTGGCGCTGGATAACCCGACGTCGCTGAGCGACCTGTTTTATCTCTCCCTGAGCCGGGATTTGGCGTTTTCCCACCGCAAGGACTCCACCAACTATACCGCGCATTATTCGGTGCCGTTCGGTTACTGGCAGTTTGCGGTCACCGGCAGCAAATACCACTATATGCAAACCGTACCGGAACTCAACGGGGATGCCCGATATCGCGGAAAAAGCCGCAGCCTGAACGCGCAATTAAGCCGTGTCCTGCATCGTAATGCCCGTTCAAAAACCACATTAACTTATGGTGTGAATGTGCGTGAAACCCGCAATTTCATGAAACAGACCGAAATTGCTATCCAGAAACGCCGCACCAGCAGCTGGAGCCTGGGGCTGGATCACCGCCATTATATCGGCACCGCCGTACTGGATGCCGGGGTGCGTTACCAGCAAGGCACCCGCTGGTTTGGGGCGCTGCCTGCCTGGGAAGAGCGATACAATAAAAGCGATCCCTATTATGTCACGGCAAAATCAGAAATTGTCCAGTTATCGGTGGCACTGAATACGCCCTTTAAGCTGGGCCGCCAGTCCTTTCAGCACAAGGTTGAATACCAGAAGCAATGGAGTCATACCCCGCTGACACCGCAGGATCAGTTCAGTATCGGCAGCCGCTGGACGGTGCGCGGCTTTGACGGGGAACGCACGCTGAGCGCCGATGAAGGCTGGACGCTGCGCAATACCCTGTCATGGCAGACCCCGTTGCCGGATCAACAGCTTTATCTGGGGGCGGATTACGGCCGGGTCGGCGGACATGGGTCAGAAACGATTATCGGGCGCACACTGGCCGGGGGCGTTGTCGGTCTGAAAGGCCATATCCGCCCGGCAAATCTGGCCTATGACGTGTCGGTCGGTACGCCGTTTTCCAAACCGGAGGGGTTTAAAACCGACGCTGCCCACGTCAATTTCAGCCTGAACTGGCAGTACTGAGGGGGGACAAAAATGTTAATCGGTGATTATGACGTGCGTGCCCCCCTGATCCTGGGCGGGCACGACAATGATACAGAGATGCTGGGGGCTGCAACCTGGCTGTGGATGCACTCGCCTTTGCACCGGGATGCGCCGATAAGTTCGCTTGCCACCCTGCTTCTGCCGTTTATTAAAGCCCAGCAGTATGTGCTGGTCAGTCAGCAGGGCCAGCCGGTGTTTTACCTGAGCTGGTCACGGTTTGATGAAGAGACCGAACGCCATTACCTGACGACGGATGACGGGGATAATCGCCGCCTGGCATCGAACCGGGGCGCACGGCTCTGGATTGTGGACTGGATAGCGCCGTTTGGGCACAACCGTGTCATGGCGGATTTCATCAGACATGACATTTTTCCTTATCAGTGTGTCCGGGCGCTTTATCACAAAGGTTCAACACGTGGAGCGCAGGTGATCCGTTTTCGAGGGACCGGCGTCAGCCGTGAACAGGCCGCCACATGGTGGGATGACTATCCCCTGACCGTAGACTTACCTGAAAGAGGGACTGCGCGATGAATAAACATTGCTACCGTGTGATTTTTAATAAAACCCGTCAGATGCTGATGGTGGTGTCTGAGTTAGTCAGCAGCCACACGGCCGGACAGGCACGGGACAGAATATCGGTGCTTTCATTGTCGTCAGCCCGTGTGGCCTTAACCCCCTTGGTGTTCGGGGTCTCACTGGCGCTGGGACTGGTCAGCCTGGGGGCACAGGCCAGCATTGTGGCGGACAACAATGCGCCCGGTACGCAGCAGCCCTCCGTGATTTCCACGGCCAACGGCCTGCCCCAAATCAATATCCAGACGCCGAATGGTGACGGGGTTTCCCGCAACCAGTACAGCCAGTTTGATGTGGCACAGCGGGGAGCCATCCTCAATAACAGCAGCGTCAACACCCAAACTGAACTGGGTGGTCTTATCACCGCGAACCCGTGGTTAGCCCGGGGCGAAGCGAAAATCATCCTCAATGAAGTGAACAGCCGCAACCCCAGCCAACTGAATGGTTTTATTGAAGTCGCCGGTCAACGGGCGGACGTCATTATTGCTAACCCGGCAGGCATCACCTGTCAGGGTTGTGGTTTTATCAATGCCAGCCAGACCACGCTGGCGGCGGGGAAAACCCTGCTGGAAGGCGGGCGCCTGAAAGGGTTTGAAGTGGACGAGGCGCATCAGGGACTCATCAGCGTGGAAGGTAAAGGGCTGAATGATACCGGCAGTGATTATACCCGTCTGATTGGCCGCGCCGTCAATATTAATGCCAGACTCCACGCCAGCCATTTAACCGTGACGACCGGGCGCAACCGGGTGGATGTCCAGGGCAATGTGACTGAAATTCTGTCAGAGAGCCAGAAGAATAAACCGGCATTCAGTCTGGATGTGGCGGCGGTCGGTGGCATGTATGCCAACAAAATCAAGCTGGTCGGCACCGAACAGGGCGTCGGGGTACGCAATGCCGGGCAGTTAGGGGCGCAGGCCGGCAATCTGACGCTGGATAGCCAGGGCAAACTGACGAACAGCGGTGTCATAACGGCGTCTGCTGATGTGACTATCGATAATTCGGGTGCGTTGGAGAATCAGGGAGATATCACGGCGGGTGTCGATAAAGAAGGTAAGTGGACACAATCCGGCACCCTGACCATTGAGAGCAGCGGTCTCCTCACCAATACAGGCACGATAGCGGCATCGGATAACCTGACTGTCGATAATCAGGGCGATTTAACGAATCAGGGGCGGCTATCGGCAGGCAACAATAAACCGGGCAGCCTGAAACTCAACAGTGGTGGTCACCTTGCCAACAGCGGGACAATAGACGCCTCTCTTGAGGTGAAGATTAAGAATCAAGGGAATTTCATCAATCAGGGCGATATCACGGCGGTTCAGGATATTACCGTCAACACCCGTGATCACCTGGATAACCAGGGCCGGATGTTGGCCGGTCGTCACCTTGATATCCACAGTGCTTCGCTGGCAAGCCATCAAAATGTGCAACGGCCCGCTGATCGCCAGCAACCCCCTGTACTGGCCGCCGGCGCGGACAAAGACGGCAAATTAACTCAGCCGGGTAACCTGACGCTGGATATCAGGGGGAAACTGGATAATCACGGGATTGTGACCGCGTCAGACACTATCAACATTCAGAATAAAGCGGCGTTAACTAACGCCGGAGATATCAGCGCCGGGAAAGCGATGACGATAAACACCCCGGGCGCGTTGGCCAACCAGGGTAAAATGTTGGCCGGTCACCATCTCGCTATCCAGAGTGCCTCTTTAGAGAGCGGTCAAAACGGGTTACTGTCTGCGGGAACGAATAAAGCGCAACCGGGCAAACTGACGCTCAACAGCCGGGGTCAGCTGGTGAATCAGGGGATGATGACCGCCACGGAAGATATTGTTATCGAAGAGCTGGCGACGCTGGATAATCAGGGCGAGATAAACGCTGACCACAATATCAGGATCACCACGCCCGGAAAGCTGACCAATCAGGGTAAGGTATTGGCTGGCCACAACCTCGATATCCACAGTGCCTCTTTAGAAAGTGGCCAGCACGGCGTACTGGCGGCGGGGATAAATAAAACGCAGCCGGGCAAGCTGAAGATCCAGAGTCAGGGTAAACTGGATAACCACGGTATTATCAGTGCGTCCGATACCCTTCATATTCAGCATGAAGGGGCTTTCAGCCACTCAGGGGATATCACCGCCGGTGGCGATATCACGCTAAAAGTGCGGGATCACCTCGATAATCAGGGGAAAATGCGGGCTGGCCGCCATCTGGATATCCACAGTGCTTCATTAGTCAGCCATCAGACCGGGGTGCTGGCGGCGGGGACGGATGATCAGGGCAACCTGACCCGGCCGGGCAATCTTATCATCAACAGTCGCGGCACGCTGGTCAATCAGGGGGTGATGACGGCGTCGGATGATATCACTATTGATAATCAGGCCGCGCTGGAGAACCAGGGGGAGATAAGTGCTGATCGTGATATTAAGATCACCACCCCGGGTAATCTGACCAATCAGGGCAAGGTGCTGGCCGGTCATCTCCTGGATATCCACAGTGCCGATGTAAACAACCAAAAAACGGGTAAGCTGGCCGCGGGTATAGATAAAAAGCAGCCGGGGACGTTGAAGATCCAGAGTCAGGGCAAACTGGACAACCAGGGCATTATCACCACCGCTTCCGAGTCTGTCCATATTGAGCATGAAGGTGCGTTTAATCACTCAGGCGATATTACGCTCAAAGCCCGTGATGCTTTCGATAATGCCGGAAAAGTACTGGCCGGCCGTCACCTTACTCTCCACAGTGCCTCATTAGTCAGTCATCAGAAGGGGATGCTGGCGGCCGGCACGGATGCGCAGGGTAACCTGACCCGGCCGGGCAATCTTATCATCGACAGTCGCGGTCAACTGGTCAATCAGGGGGTGATAACGGCGTCGGATGATATCACCCTTGATAATCAGGCCGCGCTGGAGAACCGGGGGGAGATAAGCGCTGACCATGATATCAGGATCACCACCCCGGGCAATCTGACCAATCAGGGCAAGGTGCTGGCGGGTCATCTCCTTGATATCCACAGTGCCGATGTAGACAACCAGACAGCGGGTAAGCTGGCTGCGGGGAGTGATAAAAAGCCGTCGGGGACGTTGAAGATCCAGAGTCAGGGCAAACTGAGCAACCAGGGCACTATCACGGCTTCCGAGTCTGTCCATATTGAGAATGAAGGCGCGTTTAATCATTCAGGCAATATCACTTCGGGTGGCGATATCACGCTCAAAGCCCGTGATGCTTTCGATAATGCCGGAAAAGTACGGGCAGGCCGTCATCTTAATCTCCACAGTGCCTCATTCGTCAGTCATCAGAACGGGGTGCTGGCGGCCGGTACGGATGATCAGGGCAAACTGACCCGGCCGGGCAATCTTATAGCAGAATCAACATAAC
>NZ_JBEBMB010000048.1:0-1416 GCF_040081915.1 Xenorhabdus sp. SGI240 | reverse complement strand
GACTGTAACCCATTTCACTTTATGCCTTGTCATTTTGGATTTGGATATTATGACATATTAGTATGATTTTGCTATATCGTCGGCGGTGACATCAACACTGGCACCTTGGTTGAACCAATATGGCAATGCCCGCCTCACACTCCCTTTCGACAGCCATTTTTCGTTAAAAGACGTTGCATTTGATTGGTTGCTGCCTTTTTATCAACCGGCTTCAGGGGTAGCATTCAGTCAGTTAGGGGTAAAAACCCACCACGGACAGACAACAACGGCAGTCGGATTCGGCTATCGCTATGTCGCCGATAACTGGTTATGGGGGGCCAATGTCTTCTGAGATGCGTTGTGGCCGGAGCAGCATCACCGTTACAGCATTGGATTAGAAGCCTGGCATGATAACGTTAAATTGTCTGCCAACCTTTACCAGCGTTTATCCCATTGGAAGACCTCCCGGCTCACAGATTTCGATGCAAGACCCGCCAATGGCTGGGATATTCAGGCCGAAGCCGGGTTGCCTGCTTTTCCTCACTGGGGCGGGCAGTTGAAGTATGAGCAATATTACGGGCAGCAGGTCGCGTTATTCGGTGAAGCAGAACGCCAGAAAAACCCGTACAGCGTCACCGCCGGGCTGACTTACACGCCCGTGCCGTTAGTGACACTGGGTGCCGATTTTCGGCAGGGTAAACACGGTGTCAGTGAAAACCGTTTTACCCTGAACCTCAATTATCGGTTGGGGGTTCCGTTCAGCCAACAGCTTGATCCAAACGCAGTCGCACCCCTGCGCAGCCTGAGAGCCAGTCAGCTGGATTTTGTGAACCGGCGCAGCGATATGGTGCTGGATTATCAGAAACAGACGTTGATAACACTGGCTTTCCCCGCATCCATTAATGGGTATGAAGGCAAGGAAGTGACCTTTGTACCGATTATCCAGTCCAAATATCCGCTGGCACGTTTAGAGCTGGATACGGCTGAACTACAGCAGGCAGGCGGGAAAATGCTTTATCAGCAACCAGATAAAGTGACGTTACAGTTGCCGAAAACCACGAAAAACCCCGTTCGGCTTTCGGGGATCGCCATCGACAGCCGGGGTAATCGCTCCAGCCGGGCAGAAATCCTGATAGTGAGTTTGCCGACCGAAAAGCGATTGCGGGTGACAGCAAATAAAACACAGGCCAAAGCCGATGGTCATGACCGTGTGATCTATACCGTTCTTGTCACTGATCAGGAGGGCGCTCCTGTCCAGTCTCATCTCCACCGCAGCATCAGCCTGATGGCCTTTATACACAACTTCAGCAATATCAATAGCCGTATTTCCCAGATTTTTCAGGATACCGGTTCCCACATCGGCTACCACATCGCCGACTTTTCCCCAGAACCCTTCTTCACCCTGAGTATTCGGCTTGATAACGGGATTAGCTTCTT
>NZ_JBEBMB010000047.1:0-157057 GCF_040081915.1 Xenorhabdus sp. SGI240 | reverse complement strand
CTCATTTCATAATCAGAGGATGCTCAAGGAAAACTCACTACGGCGACTGACAAAATATTATATTCAGCCCTCCTGTAGGTGAAACGAATCTGCATTGTCCATGATAACTTTTAGAAAGATAGACTCATTACCATAGATATCGCGGAATTTGAATTGTGGAATTTGGTTAGCCTCATCAACCCAAAAATTAACTGCTGCGTTTTCGAAATAAAGCCTACTCAAACTAACAACATCTGTGCGTGTTGTTGTGACTATCTCCTCTTGTGGGGTAGCTTCCCTTTTAGAACTGCTAGTGTAATCCGGGGCATTATTTACTAAGACCCGATAAGCAGCCCCAGCTGTTCTCTTAGCATTATATGTCCCCCAAAGAAACCAAAGATAAAGATTGCCACTCATTGTATGATGGGTAAATCTTCGGTAATTATACTTAAGGGTATCTTCATCATTTATGGTATTTCGAATTTCAACATCATGCACTGCATAGCCATGACTTTTTTTAGGTAAGAGATAATAATTATTTTGAGTCCATTCCGGATATTCAAATTTAATATGAGTGTGCTCTCCAAATATATCATATGTAGTCATGGTCAGTTTAACTTCATATGTGCCAGAGGCAACTCTTTCTTCAATTATTAGCTCCAGACTATCAGAATGATAAATGATTGGTTCATGGCCTTTAACAACAATATGTGACCCCTTATGATGATAATCATCTGATGAATATGTTTTCCCATCCAATGTAACTCTTGCTATTATTTCGATGACTTCACTTTTTTTTGTTTTCAGCCAATAAATTTTTTTCTGAGGTTTAGAGTCATCACTGATCGCGTCTCTTTCATATGAAAAATTTGTGTCTCTTGTGATGCTACGCCCTGGAAACTGGTGATGGTAAGCGTTTTCCTCAGAACTGTATTCCCACTCACCAGATAATTTCTCATTTGTTATTTTATTAACTAATTCAATACTATCTAATTGTTCAGTAGATAAGGTTACCACCTCCTCATTCGCAGTCGCAGCTTGTATATTAATAATGATACAAACTTGCATATTTCCATTAGCAAACAGATGAGCCTCCCTTTCTCCACTTGATAATTCAAGATTAAAGGTAGGTAGATTTATATTTTTTCCCAAAAAACCAGTGTGTTGTTGTGTGATCATTATAATTCCCCTTTGAAAAATAAGAATAAAAAACTCATTGTCCTTTTAAGTAACTCTGGACTTTTTCCATTATTAAATTAAAAAGCAATAGCAACACTTCATTGTTAAAATTAGGTATATTTATAATATTAAATCCAATGCTGAAATATTTCCATAACAAATTACAAAAATAATATTACATCAATTAAATTACTTAAATAGCCAAATAAAAATTCAAATAAAAATGGCAACAAATTATTATTTAATAATATATTTCCCCATAAAATTATTTAATGATAAAAATTCATTAACATATATATCCCAGAGACACAGACAGCACCCTCACCTATATAACATTATGCGATATAGCGATGTGCCTCTGGGGAAAATAATTACCGTTAAGAAAGTTGAGGCTCTAAATTGACAGGATATCGTATTAAATCTTTATCTGTGGCGAAAGCGATAGTATTGGCGATCTCAGCAGATGTTTTTAATGCCCTGATTTGCATAAATAATTCATCCGCTTCATGGTACTCTTTGCGCAAATACCCTAACCATTGCTTGATACGGGCAACGTGATAAAGCCCCGTATCACCCTGTTTTTCCAGATAAGTATATTTTTGCAGTAGCTTGAGTACGCCACTCCACGGCATCTTTGGTTCGTTATATTTAATGACACGACTCAAGTTTGGCACATGCAGGGCACCACGACCTGTCATCACGGCATCACATCCTGTCGTCTTGATACACACCTGAGCACTTTGCCAATCCCAAATTTCCCCATTAGCAATGACAGGAATAGCAAGGCGACGCCGAATCTCGCCTATCGCCTTCCAGTTGATACGTTCTGCTTTATAGCCATCTTCCTTCGTTCGTCCATGCACAACCAGTTCGGTTGCACCCGCTTGTTGGACGGCATCCGCAATCTCAAACTGACGTGACGCAGAATCCCATCCCAACCGTGCTTTTACCGTTACCGGCAAATGTGCAGGCACGGCTTCACGCATGGCTTTAGCTCCCTGATAAATCAGTTCAGGATCTTTCAATAAGCTAGCACCGCCACCACTACCATTTACCGCCTTCGACGGGCAGCCACAGTTTAAATCGATACCCCATGATCCTAACTCAACCGCCCTGAATGCGTTTTCTGCCAACCATTCTGGATATTGCCCAAGAAGCTGGATCCTGACTGGTGTGCCCGATGGTGTCCGGCTCTGATGATGCAGTTCAGGGCACAACCGGTAAAAAGACTTTACCGGTAGTAAGCTGTCAACCACACGCAGGAATTCAGTTATGCACAGGTCATAATCATTGACTTCACTCAACAATTCTCTAACCAAAGGATCCAGAACACCTTCCATCGGAGCCAGCAAAACGCGCATGGATTATTTCCCCGAAGTTACGGCACGTGGTGTTTTGGTTGTGATTCGCTGACGACGCTGACCGCGAGGTTGTTCACTACGTGAATGGCCATCACGAGAGCCACTGCCCCAAGGACTATTTCCATGAGAGCCGTTACCATGACTACTTCCATGAGAATTGCTACGAGAATCATTACCACGAGAACTGCTACTACGTGAACTGTTGTTACCACGTGAACTGTTACCATGAGAACTGTTACCACGATCATTGCGCCCATTTTGGATTGGTTCAGCCTTGATGGAAGGATCTGGCTCATAACCCGAAATAGCAATACGTGGAATCTCTCGCTTCAACAGGCGCTCAATATCTTTCAGGAGCTTGTGTTCATCAACACACACCAGCGATATTGCCTGCCCGGTAGCATCTGCACGCCCGGTACGGCCAATTCGATGGACATAATCTTCGGCAACATTTGGCAACTCATAGTTGACGACATGTGGCAATTGGTCAATATCCAATCCACGGGCAGCAATATCCGTTGCGACCAACGCGCGGATTTCCCCGGTCTTAAAATCAGACAGCGCACGGGTTCTTGCTCCCTGACTTTTGTTACCGTGGATCGCGGCAGCCGTCACACCATCTTTATTCAATTGTTCCGCCAGCCGGTTTGCACCATGTTTGGTACGCGTAAATACCAACACCTGCTGCCAGTTCTGGCTACCAATCATGTAAGCGAGCAATTCACCCTTGCGCTTTTTGTCTACGAAATGGATGGATTGTTCAATCTGTTCAGAGGCCGAATTACGCCGTGCAACCTCTACACTTACCGGCTCTTTCAGCAACTTATTGGCAAGGCTCTTAATTTCATCAGAGAATGTTGCAGAAAAGAGCAGGTTCTGGCGTTTTGCTGGCAGTTTATTCAATACACGACGAATATCGTGAATGAAGCCCATGTCCAACATGCGATCAGCTTCATCTAAAACCAGCATTTCAACGTGGGAAAGATCCACTGCATTTTGATGCTCCAAATCCAGCAAACGCCCAGGTGTTGCGACCAGAATATCCACACCACCGCGTAGTTTCATCATTTGCGGATTAATGCTGACACCACCAAACACAACAAATGAACGTAATTTAAGATATTTACTGTAATTACGTACATTCTCCCCCACCTGAGCCGCCAACTCTCGGGTAGGCGTTAAAATCAGCGCTCTGACCGGACGGCGACCTTTCGCAGGCATCGGGGCTTCACTTAAGAGTTGCAGGATAGGCAAAGTAAATCCTGCGGTTTTTCCCGTTCCTGTCTGGGCGCTGGCCAGAAGATCTTTGCCGGATAACACAACAGGGATAGCCTGTTGCTGAATAGGGGTAGGTTCCACGTAGCCTTGTTCTTCAACGGCACGCAAAATGTCAGCCTTCAAGCCGAGTGACTCAAAATTCATAAATAAGAAATACTCCAGACTTCACCATACCTGATATCAATTCAGGGGCAGTTTTATGGGAAGAAAATAGACGCGATAAAACGCAAGGAAATGACACAAACTGCAATGCACCACAATAATTAGGACGGGATTATAACAGATATGTCTTTCCACGCAGACCTAAAGAGACCAATAAATCAAACTAAAATTGGCTGAACCCCGTTAACCAAGGAAAGTTAGCAAAAACTGGAAGATTATTTTTTATCGGTGTCTATTAAAAAGACAATTTGTATCAACTTTACATCGATTTACTTTGGCTTTAAAGTTAATCATACGATTGATATATTCTTTGGTACTCCCGAAAACTCTTTGTCACAGGAAATATTTTGACATGGCAGCAAAGAAGGTCCAGACATTACGTGGCGAACACGCTAAACAACAACTTCTGGCAGCAGCAATAGAAATTTTTGGCAAATCAGGTCTGGATGGTGCGACTACCCGCAACATTGCCCAACACGCACAGCAAAATATCGCAGCTATCGCATACTATTTCGGTTCCAAAGAGGGGTTATACCTCGCCGTCGTGCAACATATTGCCGATAAGCTAAAATCAGAGTTTGCCCCTCTTATTGAAGCCATTGATCATTTTTTTGCTAAGACAACGAAACCCTATCAAAAAGACCAAATATTGGCATTTATTCATCAGGGAATGGTGAGCTATAACCGCCTGATTTTCGAGAAAAGCAGTATCAATATCAGCCGGATCATGTCCCATGAACAATTGACGCCAACAGAAGCTTACAGTGTCATGCATGAACAGGGATTGGCCCCAATTTATTCTCGCTTGAATAAACTGATCGCCAATTATATCGGTGCCGATGAACGCCAGATTTCAACCCAGATCCATACCCATGCCTTATTGGGTGAGATCCTCTCTTTCCGTCTGGCCAGGGAAGCCTTATTGCGCCAAACCGGATGGGACAATATTGGCACCAAAGAATACGAATTAATCAATCAGGTCTTATCTCAGCACATCAATTTATTGCTTGATGGGTTAAGAAAAAATCAAGAATACATACCCCATAGTTCTTAAGCAATGGCGTAACACACGAAGCCACCACTTGAAAGATAGCGGGTATAAATTGAACAAGGCATAAGGGATGGTATGAACAGTAAAAAGTTTGCTCTTGCCCTATTGGCACTTATTGTTGTTATCAGTGCTATTGTCGGTATCTACTATTATCAGGAACAAAATAGCAGGGAGTTAACCCTATATGGCAATGTTGATGTCAGGACGGTTAACCTCAGTTTTCGGGTTGCAGGTAAATTGGCTGATCTACAGGCGGATGAAGGTGATGCCATAACCGTGGGCCAAATGATTGGTCGCCTTGATGATGCCCCCTTTATTAATGCCTTGAATCAAGCCAAAGCGGCTCGTGATGTCGCTTTGGCAAATCTTGCCAAAGCTGAAGCGGGTTATCGCAACGAAGAAATCGCCCAGGTACGGGCAGAAGTTAAGCAAAAAGAGTCCGCATTCCATTTTGCCGATAGTTTCCTAAAACGCCAGCAAGGCTTGTGGCAAAGCAAAACCATCTCAGCCAATGATCTGGAAAATGCCAGAACCGGACGCAATCAGGCACTGGCGGCTTATCAGGCAGCAAAAGATAAATTACGTCAATTCGAAACAGGTTATCGCACAGAAGAAATTGCTGCGGCAAAAGCCCAACTGACTCAGGCAGAAGCGACTGTAGCACAAGCTGAACTCAATCTAAAAGATACTCAACTCACTTCTCCATCGGCAGGGATAATCCTGACCAGAGCCATTGAACCAGGCACCATGCTGGCAGCGGGCAACACGGTTTTTACCCTGTCATTGACTAATCCCGTTTGGATCAGGGCATATATTGATGAACCCAACCTCAATCAGGCTATCGCCGGGCGCGAAGTCCTGATTTATACCGATGGCCGGAAAAACCAGCCCTATCATGGCAAAATCGGTTTTGTTTCCCCAACCGCCGAGTTTACCCCCAAAAATGTCGAAACACCTGATTTAAGAACGGACTTAGTTTATCGCCTGCGCGTTATTGTCCTTGATCCCGATGAGGGGTTGAAACAAGGCATGCCTGTTACCTTACGTTTTGTCGATTCAAATTTAACTGAAACAAATAAGTAAGGCGATAACATGACCAGTTCAGCCTATACGATAAAACTGAACGGTGTGGAGAAAACTTTTCCCGGCCTGGGCGTTCCTGCTGTCTCGTACCTACAAGTAGAAATTCAGGGCGGATCAGTGACGGGTCTTGTCGGTCCAGATGGGGCTGGAAAAACCACGCTGATAAGAATGTTGGCCGGATTATTGCAGCCTGATAGCGGCAATATTGAAATCATGGGGCTTGATCCCATCAAGGACAGTGTTCAAGTCCGTTCTGAACTCGGTTACATGCCGCAGAAATTTGGCTTGTATGAAGATTTAACTGTCATGGAAAATCTCACTTTATATGCCGATCTGCGTGGTGTACTTGGCGAAGAGCGCACAACAACCTTTCAGAAATTACTCACCTTCACGGACTTAACCCGTTTTACCGGACGGTTAGCAGGGAAATTGTCCGGTGGCATGAAACAAAAACTGGGGCTGGCTTGTACCTTATTGGGCAGCCCGAAGGTTTTGCTACTGGATGAGCCTGGTGTGGGCGTTGATCCCATCGCTCGCCGTGAGTTATGGCAAATGGTTCATGAACTCGCTTCCGACGGTATGTTGATCTTATGGAGCACCTCTTATCTGGATGAAGCCGAGTTATGTCGTGATGTTTTGCTGATGAACCGAGGTGAGCTGCTCTATCGTGGCCAGCCACAAGACTTAACCCGCAAGATTGCGGGTCGATCTTTTTTGCTTGATGTCAAACAAGATGCACGGCGTAAAATGTTGCAGCATGCCCTCACCTTGCCGCAAGTGACTGATGGAGTGATTCAGGGAAAATATGTTCGCTTGATCTTAAAAGAAGAAGCGGATAAAAATGCTTTACTCCAACAAATAGGGGGACATGAAGCCCATCTCTTCGAAGCCGAACCCCGTTTTGAAGATGCATTTATCGATTTATTGGGTGGTGGCCCGTCCCATCGTTCCGAATTAGCGGAAATAATGCCGCAAATTCCGCCAGACCCAACCGAAACCGTGATAGAGGCCCGTAGCCTGACTAAAAAATTTGGCGATTTTGCGGCGACTGACCAGGTCGATTTTCAGGTGAAACGCGGGGAAATATTTGGTTTATTGGGACCCAATGGTGCCGGAAAATCGACTACCTTCAAAATGATGTGTGGTTTGATGATCCCCTCTTCAGGCAAAGCATTAGTTCTGGATATGGATTTAAAAACCGGCTCAGGCAAGGCTCGTGAGCGCCTTGGCTATATGGCGCAAAAATTCTCACTTTATGGCAACCTGACGGTTGAGCAAAATCTCAAGTTTTTTTCTGGTGTTTACGGTCTGAAAGGGCGCCATCAACAAGAAAAGATGTCCGGCATGATCCATGCTTTCAATCTTAAGCCAATCCTGCATCAAAAGACGGATAGCCTGCCGCTCGGATTTAAGCAACGGCTTGCCCTTTCCTGCGCATTGATGCACGAACCTGATATTCTGTTTTTGGATGAACCGACTTCAGGTGTTGACCCACTGACCCGCCGCGAATTTTGGCTACATATCAACGGAATGGTAGACAAAGGGGTAACCGTGATGGTGACCACTCACTTTATGGAAGAAGCAGAATATTGTGATCGTATCGGGCTGGTATTTCGAGGCAAATTGATCGCAGTCGGAACGCCCGATGAACTGAAACAACGGGTTGCCACGGATACGCTCCCTAACCCTTCTATGGAGGATGCTTTTATCGATCTCGTATTGAACTACGATAAGGAGCCGCAATGAGTCATCCTGAACATACCACACCCCGCAAGGCGGTCAGTTTCTCATGGCGCCGATTGAAAGCGCTATGTATCAAGGAGACTAAGCAGATTGTCCGTGATCCCAGCAGTGCGTTGATTGCCGTAGTTATCCCTCTGATGTTACTCTTTATTTTTGGTTACGGCATTAACCTGGATTCCAGCAAACTTCGCCTCGGTATTCTCATGGAGCAACAGAGTGAAGACGCCAGAGAATTAGTGCATGTATTTACGGGATCGCCCTATATTGATGCCACCATCAGCGACAACCGCCCACTCTTAATCAAAAAAATGCAGGAAAACCAAATCCGCGGCATTATCGTCATCCCGGTCAACTTTGATACCCAGCTTGCCCGCACTGGCAGCCACGCTCCGATTCAGGTGATTACTGATGGCAGTGAACCCAATACCGCTAATTTTGTGCAGGGCTATACCAAAGGCATCTGGCAAACCTGGTTACAACAACGAGGACAAAATCGTGGGGTTTCAACGACCCCCTTGATAGATACACAAATCCGCTATTGGTTTAATCCCGCCGCCATTAGCCGGCATTTCCTTATTCCCGGGGCTGTTTCAATTATTATGACCGTTGTAGGCGCAATTCTTACCTCGCTCGTAGTTGCCCGTGAATGGGAGCGCGGAACCATGGAAGCCCTGCTTTCAACTCAGGTTACCCGCACCGAATTGCTGCTCGCCAAATTGTTGCCTTATCAAATGCTGGGTTCTTTTGTCATGGTACTCTGCATGCTATTTACGGTGTTTGTTCTGGGGGTTCCCTATCGCGGCTCACTCTGGATACTGGCATTAGTCTCCAGCCTGTATCTCGCTACCGCTTTGGGTATGGGATTACTGATTTCCACCCTGACACGTAATCAGTTCAATGCGGCGATGATTTCTCTCAATGTGGCTTTTTTACCTGCCATTATGTTGTCTGGTTTCGTTTTCGAGATAGACAGTATGCCTGCGCTTATTCAGGCTTCGACTTATGTCATACCGGCACGTTACTTCGTCAGCAGCCTGCAAACGCTCTTTCTGGCTGGGAACATTGGCACTGTGTTGATGACAAACCTGCTCCTGTTGATTGCCAGTTCCATCGTCTTTATCGGCCTGACCGCGTGGAAAACGCGCCGGCATCTGGATTAAAAAGGAAAGAGCATGTTTTATCGTCTGTATACACTCATCATGAAAGAGTTGCAGTCTCTTCTGAGAGAGCCACAAACACGGAACATTTTGATTTTGACCGTGATTATACAAATGATCCTGTTTCCGTGGGCAGCAACGCTGGAAGTCAAAAATGCCACGATTGCCATTTATAATGAGGATAAAGGACAGGCATCGATTGAATTAACCCAACGGCTGGCAAAATCGAAAGCATTTCCTGATGTTCTTTTGCTAACCAGCTCGCAACAGATCCGCCCGACGCTGGATAACCGCAAGGCACTATTGCTGGTGCGCTTTCCACAACATTTCAGTGCTGATCTCGCCAATCATAAACCGACATCAATTCAGGTTTTGTTGGATGGGCGTAATTCAAACAGCGCTCAAATTGCAGCCAACTATATCCAACAAATTGTGATGAATTACCAGAAACAACTGTTGGGAAATACCGCTAATTTTAATAACAGCGAGCTTATTGTGCGTAACTGGTATAACGCCAATTTGGATTATAAGTGGTTCGTCGTGCCATCGCTGGTTGCCATGATTACCACGATTGGTGTTCTCATTGTCACCGCGTTGTCAGTCGCCCGTGAGCGGGAACAAGGCACGCTGGATCAGTTGCTGGTTTCCCCACTGGCAACCTGGCAAATTTTCCTTGGCAAAGCAATTCCGGCATTGGTTGTGGCGACGATGCAAGCAAGCATTGTTTTGCTGATTGGCACGCTGTTCTATCAAATTCCTTTCGCGGGTTCATTGCTGCTATTTTATGGCTGTATGCTGATTTATGGGTTGTCCCTGGTGGGTTTCGGTTTGCTGATTTCGGCTGTCTGTTCCACCCAGCAACAAGCGTTTATTGGTGTCTTTGTATTTATGATGCCCGCTATTTTGCTTTCCGGTTATATTTCTCCGGTCGAGAATATGCCCGTTTGGTTACAAAACATCACCTGGATTAACCCAATCCGCCATTTTACTGATATCACCAAGCAAATTTATTTGAAAGGGGCTGATTTATTCGTTATCTGGCCTAATTTATGGCCTTTATTGGTGATTACTGTAACAACTGGGGGGATCGCTTATCGGCTGTTTCGCAGTAAGATTGCCTGATAAATTTAAAGCTGTGAAAAAACACCTGATTGAATTGTCTGTCATTAAGCGTGGGATAATTTTCTCTTCTGCTTTTTAATGAAAATTAAAATAGTGTTTATTATATCCCTGCCAGTTATTACTTTACTTTTTTTTCTAATGAGTGTTAATTGTTTTTATAAAATCATAAGGAAACTGGCTTCTATACTCGATAAACTTCAAGTTGCAATCCGCAATACGACGCAAGGCCTTATATTTCCCCGCGGCGCGGGGACATATAACACGCATCTTGAAGTTGGGTTGGTATATATTTTAGATAGTTCAAATTGTAATAATACCTGAGAATAAAATATGACGAAACGTAATTATTTGTCGAGTCAAACACTGACCGATAATGTTGAAGTAATTGGTTGTATTCCTCGTGATAATGGACGTTATTCCACTTGGTTGAAGTCTACAATATTTCATCCTCAAGGAAGGCATGACATTTTTGCTAAGGATGCTCCTGATAGCTTTAGGGCTAAGAGTCTTAAGGCGCAATTTGCAGCTAATGCTTATCTTTCTATGCCCAGTGAAGGTGGCGCTTTACAAATCTGGAAAGATGGACTCTCTCCAGAAGAATTTGATGCGATGCGTGGTGATAGTTATGGGATTGAGCCTTCTTGGCCTAGTGAACCAGCACGCGAGATAACAACCAGTCGCAGGGGATCTTTTAATCTTTAATTCTCATTGCATGCACTCTGTGACTGCGGGTATCGATGATCTGCGTTTGTGCCTGTCTTGTTTTATAGGCCATCGTGGAACAGAAAATTCATTGTCATTCTGGAGTTGATATGCTGTCTAACTATTGGGGGGAATTTCTGGGACTGGCAGTGATTCATTTCTTGGCCGTCGTTGCTCCAGGCCCAGATTTTGCGGTAACTATACGGCAGAGTGTAAGATTCGGACGTTGGGCAGGAATATGTACGGCAGTAGGTATTGGCGCGGGGATATCAATACATGTCATCTATACACTGGTGGGAATTAGTGCGTTAATGCATGCCACTCCGTGGTTGATGGAAATGGCAAAACTCGTTGGTGCAATTTATATCATGTGGCTTGGTATCAAATTTATCAGGAGTAAGCCTGCTAATTTGGATACCTTAGAGAGTGAAGAAAGTATTTTGGTCCCACAGAGCAGATGGAAAGCATTTCTGATGGGGTTTATGACAAATGCCCTTAATCCTAAAGCGACATTGTTCTTTTTGGCAGTTTTCACAACCGTGGTAAGCAGTAATACACCCACTCTGATACAAGTCTTCTATGGTGTTTGGATGTGTGTCGTCAATGCCGTATGGTTTATATTGGTTAGTATCATTTTCTCAAATGTATTGATTCGTAATAAATTCATACAGAAAGGCTATTGGTTTGAACGAGTCATGGGAATCGTGCTGATTGGGTTCGCTATCCGGTTGTTATTTATGTCTGTATGATTTTCCCAAGACCGATCACTACAAATTCATTTTCATTGTTTGATTTGATGTGAAATGATCATAAAAAAACCCTGCGTTGTCAGGGTTTTTTTATCAGAAAATCATTTAATCGATCAGTGATTAGCGGCGATCACCCAAAATACGCAACAGCATTAAGAACAGGTTAATGAAGTCCAGATACAGAGTCAGTGCGCCCGTGATCGAATATCTGCGCAGGTTTTCTTTATCGTTAACATCCAGATGTTCACCCATTTCTTTCAGTTTTTGAGTATCGTATGCCGTCAAACCAGCAAAAATCACAACACCGATATAGGTGATTACCCACATCAATGCCGAGTTTTTCAGCCAGATGTTTAACAAAGAAGCCAGAACGATACCGATTAGCCCCATAAACAGGAAGCTACCCAGACCACTCAGACTACGTTTGGTGGTATAACCATAAACGCTCAATGCACCGAACATACCCGCTGAAACGACAAATGTGCTGGCAATAGAGCCAGTGGTGTAAGCCAAAAAGATACTGGAAAGTGTCAAGCCCGTTAGCATGGAGTACAGCATAAACAGCCCTGTCGCCAATGCGCCACTCATTTTATGCACCAAACCAGACAGCACAAAGACTAATGCAAGCTGTGCGATGATTAAGCCATAAAAAACAATGGAGCTACTGAAAATGGCGAATAAAATTTCAGGGGTATTTGCCACATACCATGCAACAAATGCGGTTAACAGCAAGCCACAAGTCATCCAACCGTAGACTTGTGCCATATATGTTTGTATACCAGAACCAGTTTTCTGGACAATCGAATCATTAGAACGTTGATATCGATCCATGATGATTACCTTTTCATGACAGTGTTGAGAGATTAAGAATGTTTAAAAATAAACAATCTATTCAAAAGTTATACATTAGCATAGAACATTAATAAAACCATCCGCCAATTAATGGCAATTTCAGTGACATATTATTTAGTTGTCTAGTTTTCGAGATAGTCTGCAGAACGATCTACCAAACGCTGTTTTTCCAGCGACTTACCGCATCCTGGTCACTTTGTCTTGCCTCTACCCAGCGTTCGCCCTCTACAAGCGATTCCTTTTTCCAGAATGGGGCTTTAGTCTTTAGATAATCCATAATGAATTCAGCCGCCATAAAAGCCATATTGCGGTGAGAGCTGGTGACACCAACAAATACAATCTCATCCCTTGGGGATAATTCACCAATGCGATGAATAATGCTGACGCGTTGCAAAGGCCAACGTTGGCGGGCTTCGTCAACAATTTTTTGCAACATCTTTTCTGTCATGCCAGCATAATGCTCTAATGTCAGCGCCTTAACACTATCCCCCAAATTATGGTTGCGAACTTTTCCGGTAAAAGTCACCACTGCGCCATCTTCATCACATTGCGAAAGCCATTGATATTCTTCCCCAACACTGAATGTCTCTTGTTGGACACTGATCCGCGTATTTTCCATTTTACCCCCCGGTAACCGGCGGGAAAAAAGCCACTTCATCACCATCCTTCAAAACATGTTCAGCATGGACAAAAGATTGATTGACGGCAGACAACACCTTGCCTGCTTCCAGTGCCAGTGCCCATCGTTCTCCCTTTTCAGTCAGTGCATGACGAAGATGTGTTACAGTTGGATAATCATTAGGCAGTTCAAGTGAATCCGTTCCCACCAGCTCGCGGACTTGAGCAAAAAACAGTACCTTTATCATGCCTCCACCTTAAAATTTCCTGATTTTCCACCCCTTTTTTCTAACAAACGCACAGGCCCGATGGCCATATCTTTTTGTACCGCTTTGCACATGTCATAAATGGTCAAAGCAGCCACGGATACCGCTGTCAAAGCCTCCATTTCTACACCTGTTTTCCCCGTCAAACGGCAGCAGGATTCAATTCTGACCCGGTTGTGCTCTGTTTGTGCTTCCAGTTGAACTTCCACTTTACTCAGCAGCAGCGGATGGCAAAGCGGGATCAATTCCCACGTCCGTTTTGCCGCCTGAATACCGGCAATACGGGCGGTCGCAAACACATCCCCTTTGTGGTGATCACCCGCAATAATCATGGCCAGGGTTTCAGCCTGCATTTCAACAAAGGCTTCTGCCCGTGCTTCACGCACTGTTTCTGATTTGGCAGAAATATCCACCATATAAGCTTCACCCGACGTATTGAGATGGGTTAATTGAGACATTTAATGCTCCTGAAAAACGGCTTTCGAAAAATAAATCTGGCAGCCAAACTAACCGCCAATAAAAGAAAGATTCGGGGTGATCCCGCTGTCCCCTTGATGTAAAAAGTGAGTTTCACGCTTATGACGTAATCCCCCTTGAATACGGAGTTTCAGAGCATCCAGTGATGCGTCATCAGACAATAAATCACGTAATGGAATGCCCTGTTCACCAAACAAGCACAAGTGAAGATTGCCAATTGCAGATACTCTCAGGCGATTGCAGCTTTGGCAAAAATCTTTTTCATACGGCATGATGAGTCCAATTTCTCCCTGATAATCGGGATGACGAAAAACCTGAGCCGGCCCATCACTACGCGTACGTTGCTGTTGCTGCCACCCTTGTTGTAACAGTTGGCGGCGGATCACGTCTCCTGAAAGATGATGACGATGAAAAATATCCCTGCCTTCTCCCGTTTCCATCAGTTCAATAAAACGCAACTGGATAGGACGATGTTTAATCCAATCAAGAAAGGCAGGCAGGTTGCTATCATTCACATTCTTCATCAGCACGACATTAACTTTCACCGTATTGAACCCTGCTTCAAAAGCCGCATCCATGCCACGCAAAATCTGGAAAAACTTATCTTGCCCGGTAATGGCGTAAAATTGGCGGGGATCTAAACTATCAATACTCACGTTAATCGCTGTCAGGCCAGCCGATTTCCATTGTGAGATATCCCTCTCCATACGGTAACCGTTAGTTGTGACTGCAATTTTTTTGATTTGTGGATTTTCATGAACCGCTGCAATAATGTCGCAGAAATCACGGCGCATGGTGGGTTCTCCCCCTGTCAGGCGGATTTTTTCTGTGCCGAGTTCAGCAAATGCCCGGCTAATGCGACGAATTTCTGGCAGGGAAAGGAATGATTTAGGGCCGTGAGGCCGATATCCATCAGGCAAACAATAGGTGCAACGGAAGTTACACACATCAGTAATAGACAATCTCAAATAATAGAACTTGCGCGAGAATGCATCTACAAGTTGTTCCACAATAACACCTTCCAGGTATGGGAGATGCCGGCATTTCTACCTGACATCCTGGTGACTCAGGAGTCACGGCCAGAGCATCATATCAATGTGATATCCATTTGATAGAACAGCGACTTAGACACAGAGGCCAGGAGTTAATATCAATTAAATTTTATATGAACCTAAAATAAAAAGCTAATTTCTGATTCGACATATATCTTATTATACAACGAGTTAACTAACCGCGATAACATCAGCTCCCTACGGTATTTCCAGCCTGTCATTCGCAATGATTGCATAAAATCACCTCAATGTCTGAAAGCATTATATTTTGTGATAAATTACATGCGATTTATTAAAGCCCCTACGTTTAGCCAGTAACAGGAATCCTATGCGAAATCGCACATTAGCTGATTTGGATCGCGTTGTCGCCCTCGGCGGCGGTCATGGACTTGGACGCGTTATGTCTTCCCTTTCTTCCCTCGGAGCACGCCTGACAGGCATTGTCACGACAACGGACAATGGGGGGTCAACCGGCAGAATACGACGTTCGGAAGGCGGGATTGCGTGGGGAGATATGCGCAATTGCCTCAATCAGTTAATCACGGAACCGACTATTGCTTCTGCCATGTTTGAATATCGGTTCAGTGGCAATGGCGAATTATCTGGGCACAATTTAGGCAACCTGATGTTGAAAGCGCTGGATCATTTAAGTGTCCGTCCTCTTGAGGCGATTAACCTGCTCCGCAATCTACTGAAAGTCAATGCACAGTTGATTCCGATGTCAGAGCAGTCGGTTGATTTAATGGCTGTCGATGATCAAGGCAATACTGTGTATGGTGAAGTGAATATCGATCAGCTCAATTGTGTACCACGAGAGTTATTGCTTTACCCTCACGTTAATGCCACTAAAGAAGCACTGGATGCCATTGAGCAGGCCGATTTGATTCTGATTGGCCCGGGCAGTTTTTTCACCAGCCTGATGCCATTGTTGCTATTGGAAGATTTGACACAATCCTTGCGGCGCAGTAATGCAAACCTGATTTATATCGGTAACTTAGGAAAAGAACTCAGCCATGCTGCTGCCAGTCTATCGTTAAAAGATAAACTGGCCATCATGGAAAATAAGATAGGCCGCAAAATGATCAGTGCGCTTATTGTCGGCCCGCGTACCGATATCAGCCCTTTCAGTGCCCGCATTGTGACACAACAGGTTTTGGAAGCACAGGATATCCCTTACCGCCACGACCGTGAACTATTGCGTCAGGCAATTGAGCATACCCTGCAAAAATTGGGGTAGTTATTTCTGGTTAAGTTTAAGTATCTATAAAATGGAGAGTGCGACATTCACTCTCCATCTAAAATTAATTCCGTATATCACCAGCCCATAGCGATTCCTTGCAAAAACAATTTTCAGGAATTGGTAATAAATTGCGCCCGCAATGCCTGAACCTGGTCACGAATATTGGCGGCTTGTTCAAATTCGAGATCCCGTGCATGTTGGTACATTTTCTCTTCCAGTTCACCGATTTTTCTTTCCAGTTCTTTCGCTGACAGGTTGCGGTAATCCTCTGAACCCAAGGTAACTTTACTTTTTCCTTTGGCCTTCCCTTTGCCATTAACCGGTTGACCAATTTTCAGGATGTCACCAATTTTTTTCTTTAAACCTTGCGGTACAATGCCATGTTCCTGGTTAAATGCCTGCTGTTTGGCCCGACGGCGTTCTGTTTCTCCAATCGCTCTTGCCATCGAATCTGTAATTTTGTCACCATATAAAATGGCCTTACCATGCAAGTTACGTGCTGCACGGCCGATGGTCTGGATCAGGGAGCGTTCTGAACGAAGGAAACCTTCTTTATCTGCATCCAAAATCGCCACCAGAGAAACTTCCGGCATATCCAGGCCTTCACGCAATAAGTTAATGCCGACCAAAACATCAAATTCACCGAGACGAAGATCACGGATAATTTCCACTCGCTCTACGGTATCAATGTCGGAATGGAGATAACGCACTCGCTCGCCATGTTCTTCCAAATACTCAGTTAAGTCCTCCGCCATCCGTTTGGTTAAAGTTGTGACCAGCACACGCTCATTTTTTACTGCACGGATACGGATTTCAGACAACAGATCATCCACTTGAGTTGCCACAGGACGGACTTCAACTTCTGGGTCAATCAGTCCCGTTGGACGCACAACTTGTTCAACAACTTCATGACCGGATTTTTCCAATTCATATTTACCGGGAGTAGCTGAAACGTAAATCGTCTGCGGTGCCAAGGCCTCGAATTCCTCAAACCGCAATGGACGATTATCCAGCGCTGACGGCAAACGGAAGCCATATTCCACCAAGGTTTCCTTGCGGGAGCGATCCCCTCGGTACATCCCGCCAATCTGTGGGATAGTCACGTGGGATTCATCCACCACCAACAACCCCTCTGCCGGCAGGTAGTCAAACAGCGTTGGAGGTGGTTCACCGGCAGAACGTCCAGACAGATAACGGGAGTAGTTTTCAATACCAGAGCAGTAGCCCAGTTCATTCATCATTTCGAGATCGAATTGGGTTCGCTGGGTGACACGCTGTTCTTCCAATAATTTGTCTGACGCCAACAGGAGCTTGCGCCGTTGTTCCAACTCAATCTTGATCTCCTCCATCGCCTGGAGGATACGTTCACGCGGTGTAACATAGTGGGTCTTGGGATAGATGGTATAACGCGGCACATGGTATTCTACCTGTCCCGTCAGCGGATCAAACAGGGAAAGGCGTTCGACTTCATCATCAAACAATTCTACACGCAAAGCGCGCTCATCCGATTCGGCGGGGAAAATATCAATGACTTCACCACGTACCCGAAATGTTCCGCGCTGAAATGCCTGATCATTGCGGGTATATTGCAGTTCCGCTAAACGACGCAAGATGCCACGCTGGTCAATTAACATGCCTTCAGTTAAATGAAGCATCATTTTCAGATAACTATCAGGATCACCTAAACCGTAAATCGCGGAGACAGAAGCTACCACTACGACATCACGGCGTTCCAGCAAGGCTTTCGTTGCCGACAGGCGCATCTGCTCGATATGTTCATTCACTGAAGCGTCTTTTTCGATAAAGGTATCAGAACTGGGTACATAGGCTTCTGGTTGGTAATAATCATAATAGGAAACAAAATACTCCACGGCATTCTCAGGGAAAAATGCTTTCATTTCGCCATAAAGCTGTGCCGCCAATGTCTTATTCGGGGCGAGGATCATAGTGGGGCGATTTAAGTTTGCGATAACGTTAGCAATCGTAAAAGTTTTACCCGATCCCGTTACCCCCAGAAGCGTCTGGTGAGCCAGCCCATCTTCCAACCCTTCCTGTAATTGTCTGATGGCCGATGGCTGATCGCCTCCCGGCTTAAAATCAGAATATAACTTGAATACCTTGCTCGTTTCTTTGCTCATTTTCCCCACGCCATCCATACATCGACAAAATTCTTTTTATCATACTGGATAAAAAACCAGCTTCAAGTAGTTGGCAAAATAATGTTATTGCCCGGATGTTATTAATCTTATGGTATTAACCTTTATTTAACATCAAGGATGACTATTTTTATCCCCAGCTAATAATCTGGCTTGTTTCTATTTTTGTATTAACAACTGAAATGATAAAGCACTGAATAGCAAAGGGATGGAAAAAGGAATTGATTTTATTTAACGCATTGATTTTAATTATAAAAAAATCCAAGTAGAGAATAACAGCAAATCTGTCGCAAGCCGCGTATTGCCTTGCACGAGGATACTTTTCTAAAACTAATACACAAGGTTATCCACAGGAATAGTGGATAACTCAGCAAAACCTATTAAGTATGGGCAGTTGCAGAGTTATCCCCACTGATAAATTTTTTCAATAGTGGAATATTTTTATGCTGCTTTGAGATTGATTCACGCTATTTGTTGATCAAAAATGGCTCAATCGTTGTTGAAGTAAAACATCTTCTACGCAAGAACAGCGATTAAAGAACCGCAGTCAGCAGCAATTCTAGCTAACCCACAGTAAACAATTAGTTAACCAAATAATCAATAGTCATATATTTTCCTATGTGATTTTTATCACATGATTCACTCAGATGAGGAATAATTCCCAGTAAAGGTGCAGGGATCGTGCGCTCCAGTGTCGCCAGATAAGCAGCCTGACGTTTGCCGGCTGGCTCAATTTCATTGGCAACCCAGCCCGCCAGTTTTAGCCCCGCATACTGAATAGCCTTTGCGGTTAATACCGCATGGTTGATACAACCCAATTTAACCCCGACGGTTAAAATTACCGGCAAATTCTCCTGAATCACCCAATCAGCAAAAGTCGTATTTTCCGATAAGGGCGTGTACCATCCTCCAGCGCCCTCAATCAAAATCCAGTCAGATTTTTTTGCCAGTGCTGCCAGGCCCTTTGATAAAACAGAAAAATCGATTGGCTGATTAAGTTCCGCACTGACAATATGCGGCGATGTCGGTTCTACAAATACCAGCGGATTCACTTCCTGATAAGTGAGTGGCACCGTACTATTACGCTGCAAGGCCCGTGCATCACCATTACGTATTCCTTCAGTCGTCACTTCACTGCCAGATGCCACAGGTTTATAACCGGCAGTTAAATATCCCTTTTTATTAGCCGCTTGCAACAAAGCACAACTCACCACCGTTTTACCTACTGCGGTATCGGTTCCTGTCAGAAAATATTTATTTGTCACAATAAATGACTCCAAAAGCAATCTGATAGCTTAATGGGTACTCCCCATTGTGCCGTGGATAGGCTTCTGCAAGGGTATTTAGACGTTTTCTCGTCATTAATCCCTGCCGGCGGCCGTGATGAAGATGTGTTGCACCGATCCCTTTTAGCGAATTCAGTAAGGGCAACAATTGTGGATAGCGTTGGTCATATTGCCGGTGAATCATTTTATGTCGATAGAGCTGGCAGGCCCGGGTCATTGTTTGCAGTGGCAGAAAGTGATTAATATGCCGATAATCATCCACCCGCGCCCACGCGGTTGCCAACTCATTCAGCGAACCCTGTGCCAGCGTGGAAAAGACGATAAGACCACCAGGACGGGTAACACGATAGAATTCGCGCAATGCACAGGGCAAATCATTACACCATTGTACCGCCAGATTACTGAAACAGAGGTCAACACTGTTATCCGCTAATCCCAAATGTTCAATATCCCCTTGCAAATAATAATCAGCAACTTGCTGCCCTTTTGCATGTCCCAACATACCGGAAGCCAGATCCAGTGCGATAACTTGTTTACCCAGCTGTTTCCAGCGAGCACTAAAGAAACCGGTTCCGCACCCCGCATCCAATATCCGCATACCGATATCTTCCGCTTGTGCCAACTCCATCAAATACTCACCGGTTTGCTGTTGCAATTTAGCCACCGTGTCATATTTGGCAGCCGCACGGCCAAAAGCGCCGGCAATCGCTTGCTTGTCAACAGATTTAACAACCAGATCCATGCAGTGCCTCCAGTAATACCTCAATGTCATGCCGGGTATGGCTTGCGGTCAATGTAATACGCAATCGTGCACTGTCAGAGGGAACCGTGGGGGGAAGTATCGCTTTAACCCACACTTTTTTTTGCTTAAGCCCATGAGACAGTGCGGTACAACACGCATTATCACCAACAATTAACGGCTGGATGGCCGTTTCTGAATTCATCAAGGCAAAAGGCAGATGCTGTGCTTCGCGGCGAAAGTAACGAATGTTGTCTCGCAACCGCTGACGCAATTCATCCCCAGCCTTAACTTGCCGTACTGCTTCGGAAAGTGCCACTGCCTGTGCAGGGGGCATTGAGGTACTGTAAATCAGATGCCTTGCATATTGGAGCAGGTATTCTGCGGTTTGCTCATCACATAAAATTGCGGCACCACTCAATCCGAATGCTTTACCAAAGGTGACAATCAGAATCTCCGGTTTAACTTTTTGCAGCCAGCAACTGCCGCGCCCTTCATCACCGTGAATGCCGATGCCGTGAGCATCATCCACCATCAGCCAACTTGCCGTAGATTTCGCTTGCTGCGCTATAGCGTCAAGTGGGGCACAATCGCCATCCATGCTAAAAACACCTTCCGTTATCACCAGCGTTTTACCGGGATATGCTTTTGCCAAATGTTGCTGCAAAGATCCGATATCATTGTGCAGAAAACGTCGAAGTTGTGCGGGAGAGTGCATTGCTGCTTCGAGCAACGATGCATGGCTCAGGCGATCGGCAATAATGCGATCTTCCCTTGCCATCAACGCCGCGATCACGCCTTGATTAGCGGTATAGCCGGAAATGAAAAGCAAAGCACGAGAGTATCCCAACCACTCAGCCAATTGTTGTTCCAGAGTATGATGCGCGACGGTATAACCGGTAACATGCCCTGAACTTCCACTGCCCACACCGTATTTTTGGGCACCTTGTTGCCAGGCCGCAATAATCTGCGGATGTTGGCTCAACCCGAGGTAGTCGTTACCGGAAAAATTAAGATAGTGGCCATCCGAAGTGGCTAATAACCGCCCATCAGACCCGTGATGGACTTGCCTGTTACGCCATAGCGGAGTGTCCTGACGTTCGGCCAAACGGCGGGAGAAAAAGTCTGACCAGCTCATCATATTGCCGCATTATAGAATTGTTCGTTATCCGCATTATGAATAATGGCTTCCGTCAAATTCTGCTGTTGTTGATTGTCACCAGATATCGTTTTTGTCTGTTGAGGATTGATGCCCAAACGGCGGAACAGTTGCAGATCTTTATCTTCATCCGGGTTTGGGGTCGTCAGCAATTTACAGCCGTAGAAAATGGAGTTAGCTCCTGCCATAAAACACATGGCCTGGGTTTGTTCATTCATCTGTTCACGCCCTGCGGATAAGCGGACATGAGATTTTGGCATCATGATCCGCGCCACCGCAATAGTACGAATAAAGTCAAAAGGATCGACATCTTCATTATCTGCCAGCGGCGTTCCTGTTACTTTTACCAGCATATTGATAGGAACGCTTTCCGGCGGCTTCGGTAAATTAGCCAATTGCACCAATAATGCTGCCCGATCACGAATTTGCTCGCCCAAACCAACGATACCGCCGGAACAAACTTTAATTCCCGCATTTCGGACATTACCCAAAGTCTCCAATCTGTCCTGATAACGGCGGGTGGTGATGATATTGCCGTAAAATTCTGGCGAGGTGTCTAAGTTATGGTTGTAATAATCCAGACCCGCCTCTGCCAGACGCTGTGCCTGAGAGGGGTTCAGCATGCCTAGCGTCATGCAGGTTTCCATCCCTAGCTCTTTGACTTCCCTGACCATTTTCTCCAAATACGGCATATCACGTTCATGCGGGTTTTTCCAGGCCGCCCCCATACAGAAACGGGTTGAACCGGCATTTTTCGCTTTGCGGGCTGATTCAATGACTTTTCCCACTTCCATCAACCGCTCTTTTTCCAGACCCGTTTTATAACGGGAACTTTGTGGGCAGTATTTACAGTCTTCTGGGCAAGCCCCCGTCTTTATCGAAAGCAGGGTACTGACCTGTACTTGTTGTGGATCAAAATGTTCACGGTGTATCTGTTGTGCCTGAAATAATAATTCAAAAAAAGGCTTATCAAACAGCTCTTGTGCTTGTTTAACTGTCCATTGTTGACGTTCGCTCACAATAACATCTCCGATGTAAAAAACGTTGTCAGTTTAAATAATGGCGCTATCATGTCAACCAAAATGAAACAAGAAAGGTTTACATCAAAGTGATTATGACCCCTTCCGATCTTGAATTTGATCAGCGCCATATTTGGCATCCGTATACCTCAATGACACATCCACTTCCCACTTATCCTGTCGTCTCCGCGACAGGTGTGGAGCTGGTTTTATCAGACGGTCGTACATTGATTGATGGTATGTCTTCATGGTGGGCCGCTATCCACGGTTATCACCATCCTGTTCTCAATGAGGCGGCAAAATTACAGATCGATAGGATGTCCCATGTTATGTTTGGCGGCATAACCCACCCTCCTGCGGTTGCACTGTGCAGACAATTGGTGGCGATGACACCGGATACTTTGGAGTGTGTTTTTCTGGCGGATTCAGGATCTGTCGCCGTCGAAGTGGCCTTGAAAATGGCATTGCAATACTGGCAGGCCAAAGGGAAAAAACGCCATCGTTTCCTCACCCTGCGTCAGGGTTATCATGGTGATACTTTTGGCGCCATGTCGGTTTGCGATCCAGACAACTCCATGCATAATCTGTACAAAGGCTATCTCCCCAATCATCTGTTTGCCGATGCTCCGCAATGCCAGTTTGGTGATGAATGGCAGTCGGAAGATATTGATTCTTTGAAACGATTATTACTGCAATATCATGATGAAATTGCTGCCGTGATTTTAGAACCTATTGTTCAGGGGGCTGGTGGGATGCGGATTTACCATCCTGAATACCTACGCCAGGTTCGTCAGCTTTGTGATGAATATCAGCTTTTATTAATTGCCGATGAAATTGCTACCGGATTCGGGCGAACCGGCAAGTTATTCGCCTGTGAACACGCACAGATCGAACCCGATATATTGTGCTTAGGCAAGGCATTGACGGGGGGATATATGACATTATCTGCAACCCTGACTACCCGTCATGTTGCTGAAACAATCAGCCAAAGTGAAGCAGGCTGTTTTATGCATGGCCCTACGTTTATGGGCAATCCTCTGGCTTGTGCCGTCGCCAGTGCCAGCCTGAAATTGCTTGCTGATAGCCCGTGGCAACAGCGTATTCAATCCATTGAAACTCAATTAAAAACGGAATTATTTCCCCTCAAATCACACCGATTAGTCAAAGATGTTCGGGTGTTAGGCGCGATAGGTGTGGTTGAAATGGAACAGCCCGTCAATGTCGCTTCATTGCAATGCCATTTTGTCCGACATGGGGTGTGGATCAGGCCATTTGGCCGGTTAATTTACCTGATGCCACCTTATATTATTCAACCAGAACAACTGTCAAAACTGACAAATGCAATTACGGGTGCAATAAATTAAAGAAGAATATATTCGATAAACTTCAAGTTGCAATCCGCAAAACGACGCGGGGAAATATAACACGCATCTTGAAGTAGGAATGGTATAAACGACAATCACTGACAAATATTAATTACCAAAACAGAGGCTATTGCGTCACTTAAAAAGAAATTATTTGGTATATTCATGACGTAATCACACTCATTTAAACAAAGAGGAAAATATCATGAATAGAGAAAATTTGATCACATCTTCCAATGAAGAAATGCAAGATGTATTTGAACTGTCCAGAAATAAATATGAACAAGAAATTTTACATTACGAAACTCTGGCAAAAGAAAAGCCTGAATTAGCCCATTTGTTTTCAGAAAATGTCAAACCAGATTCATTAACCAGTCCTGCCCTGCAACAAACAGAATTTGTCAGTGGGTATTTTAACATTAACACATATTATCAATATGGTAGCTATCCTTTTATCCAGCTATCATCTAACTCTGCCATCATTGGACATCAACCCAATACAGGGAAAAAAACCAATTTTAATGGCTATATTCAGGGAGGGTATAATACACCTCTGTTGAATTTTAATAATATTCATCTTGGCGGTGTCGTAAAATACCCTTATTCCATTATCAACGCCCCATTAAATATTCAACTTTATATTTACCCAAGAAATATTATATTACGTCTTTTAAAAGGAAATGTTTATTTGGGGGATTTATATTCCGTCCAACAAAATCACATATTAATCACATATCCTATTGTTTTATCTGGTGTCGGATCTTTTAATTTGATCCAACATCAATAAGTTATATACTCGATAAACTTCAAGTTGCAATCCGCCTGACAATGCGAGGCCTTATATTTCCTCGTTAAGCGGGGAAATATAACACGCATCTTGAAGTTGGATTGGTATATTCAGTTATTAACTTAGCGTCAATTTTTTAGCACAAGGAATAGCTTCCAGTCACAGAGTCATGTGACTGGAAGTTGAATAACTCACAATGCTAATACGGTAACCCACATCGGGCCTTTGCCAACCGGATAACGCGCCAGTTGCGTTAATTCCCCCGAATATTTATCAATACGTGATACGGAAATCTGATCTGATTTCTGGCCTGCTGCAATCAGGAAATGACCACTGTGATCGATGGCAAAACCACGAGGCTGAGTTTCTGTCGGATAATGTCCGGCTAATGTCAGGTGATAGCCATCTTCTGACACGCGGAAATGGCTGATCAGGCTCTCTGAACGTTCACTGGTATAAAGGTGTCGGCCATCCGGTGTAATGTGAATATCTGCCGACCAACGAACATTGGAAAAATCAGTCGGTAGCGAATCAACTGATTGCACAATACGATATTTTTCCCATTTACGCAGAACATCGACCGTTGAATCCAGCTCATTAATGCCGTAGATAGCCTGTTTTTTCGGATGGAATGCCATATGGCGTGGCCCCGCACCCGCTGCTGTTGTCACTTCATCTGTCCGGCTCTCAGTCAGATAACCCTGCCCATCCAGATTGAAAATACGGATATGATCTTCTTTCAGGCATGGAACCAGCAATTGACGGTTTTCCCGATCAATATTGGCAGAATGCGGCGCTTGCAGCCCTTCGACAATTTGGCTTGGTGCTTTAACAGTTCCATTTTCATCAATAGGGTGGACGCTTAAGTTATTGAAGCTATAGGAAGCAGAAAATAAAAAACGCCCTGCTCTGTCAGTGGATATATGGGTCGGGCTACCCGGCAATGGTGCAATGGCCTGCTGTTCAAGACATCCATCTTCCCCAATTGCATAAGTGACAATACTAAATTGCGGACGAATTCCTGCATATAAGTGTTTACCGTCAGGGTTGACAGCCATTGGCTGTACTTCACCCGGCACAGTGACGGTCTGGAGAAGTGCAAGTTCCCCTGCCACATTCAGCGACCATACGTGAATTTGTCGGCTACTTGGGCTGGCTGTATAAACCACCTGTTTCATGTTCTCTCCTTAATACTTCATTGCCATTTTATTGATCTGTAAAGACTCTTAAAAAATTTTAACTACTAAACTACCCATATGACGGTCTAACTCTGTTCAACTGACGTATAATATTTCGTTTATATCATAGACAACTCAGAGGCCAACTCATGTCGTATCGCGTTATCGCGCTGGATCTCGATGGAACACTGCTCGATCCACAAAAACGTATTCTGCCAGAATCACTGGCAGCCTTAAATGAAGCCCGCCAGTCAGGTATCAACGTTTTGATTGTCACTGGACGTCATCATGTCGCCATCCATCCTTTCTATCAGGCATTGCAACTCGATACGCCTGCTATCTGCTGCAATGGGACTTATTCCTATGATTATCATGCTAAGAAAGTATTGGACTCTAATCCGCTCTCCGTTCAAGAAGCCTCTCAAGCACTTTCCTATCTGCAAGACACGGAGATTCAGCATCTGATGTATGTTGATGATGCCATTTTATATCAATTTCCTCACACTGTAGTCCGAACCCTTGCATGGTCGGATTCTCTGCCTGAACACCAACGTCCTAATGTCCAGCAAACAGCGAGTTTTCACGATGCAATCCACAATGTGAATGCGATTTGGAAGTTTGCTACCAGCTCATCCAATTTAGTAAAACTGCGTGAGATTAGTGAACAAATTGAGGAAAATGTTGGCCTTGAGTGTGAATGGTCATGGTTTGATCAGGTAGATATCGCCAAGAAAGGCAATAGCAAAGGCATACGGTTACAGCAATGGGTGGAATCGCAAGGCATGAGCATGAACGATGTGATTGCTTTTGGTGATAATTATAATGATCTCAGTATGCTGGAGAACGTTGGTTTGGGTGTCGCTATGGGTAATGCCGTCGATGCCGTTAAAGAACGGGCAGATATTGTTACACGGGATAATACTCAACCCGGCATTGCGGAAGTTCTGAGAAGATACGTACTGTAATTCAATTCAACGGGAGCAAATCAGTCCACTGCTCTGCTCCCTATATAATGTCCTACCTATTTATAGGTGACGATGTAACGAAACACTTTTTATCTGTGCATATAGCCATTGCCCTGCCCGCAAATTAAGCTCTTCCCGCGCCCACGGCGTAATTCTTGCCCACAGGCTATGTTCACTCAGTGCTAATTTGACATCAACCTGACCATTATCTTCGGAAAGCTCAATAATTTTGACTTGCAAGGTGTTACGGATGCTGCTGGCTTTTGGTGGCGCCAAGACCAACGAAACATCAGATGCATCAATGCGGATACGCAGATCAGTTCCCGGAGAAACATTAACTTGTGGCAACCAAAGAAGTTTGTCAGCCACCGCGACGGCCGTCATTTGATAACGTTGATGATGTTCCATCACAGAAACTTTTAGTATGCTACCCAAACTCTCTTTTTGCAGCCACGGACGCAGTGCACTGCTCGACCAGACCTCTTCCAAAGTGCCTGTCGCCCTGATTTTTCCGTTGTCCATGACAATAATATTCTCTGCCAAACGTAAAATTTCGTCCAAACTGTGGCTGACATAGAGGATCGGGATTTTGACGTCTTCGGACAACTTTTCAAGATAAGGTAATAACTCGCGTTTACGTGGTAAATCTAATGATGCCAGCGGTTCATCCATAAGCAGGATTTCAGGGGCAGTCAATAATGCACGGCCAATTGCTATTCTCTGTCTTTCTCCACCAGATAATGTGCTGGGGAAACGTGACAGCAAATGTTCAATGCCCAACAGGTCAATGATGCTGTCAAACTGGGGTTTCATCTCTGGTGCCATGCCATATTGTAAGTTTCCCTTCACGCGATAATGCGGGAAAAGGCGCGCATCCTGAAAAACATAACCAATTCGGCGCTTCTCTGGTGGCACAAAGATATTTTGTTCTGTATCCACTAAGGTCACGCCGTTTAAAACAAGGCGGCCTTTTTGTGGACGGCTCAATCCCGCAATCACATTGATCAGTGAGGTTTTTCCTGCCCCCGAAAGACCAAATAGGGCGGTAATGTTTTCTGTTGGCAAAGTGGTATCCACCTGCATGTGCAGCGCTCCAAAACGCTGCTCAAAATCCAGTTCTAACATGCGGTCCCCAAACGTTTTCTGCCCCAACGTGTCAGCCATTCAGAAAGCATCAATGAAACCAAAGCCAGCACAATAGCAATGACACACAAACGGGCGGCGGCGGTTTCAGCGCCGGGCGTTTCTATCAAGGTATACATAGCAAGGGGAATGGTTCGGGTTTCCCCCGGAATATTGGAAACAAAGGTAATGGTGGCACCAAACTCGCCTAGCGAACGGGCGAACGCCAATACTATGCCAACAATGATGCCGGGCAATGACAACGGCAGGGTAATGGTGAAAAAGACTTTAAGCGGACCTGCGCCCAAAGTACGGGCAGCCTGTTCCAGACGCCGATCAATGCTCTCCAATGACAACCGAATGGCCCTGACCATCAGCGGAAAAGCCACCACAGCCGAAGCTAATGCCGCACCTGTCCAATTAAACGCAAAACTGACACCCAACCAGTCATAAAGAAATTCACCAATAACTCCACGCCGCCCCATGCTGATAAGTAACAGATATCCCACCACCACTGGCGGTAATACCAGTGGCAGATGAATAATGCTGTCAAGCAGGGATTTACCAACAAACTGGCAACGAGCCAGCATCCATGCCATTAAGATCCCAAATGGCAAACTGAATAGCACAGCAATCACTGAGATTTTTAAGCTCAGTAAAATTGCCTGCCATTCATATTCACTTAACATCTCCAAAAGATCCGTTCCTACAGTGGACTAAAGCCGTAACGTTTAAAAATGACAGCGGCTTCAGGGGTTTTAAGATAATCATAAAAATCTCGAACTGCCTGTTTTTCATGACCTTTGACTATTGCCATCGGATATTCCACCAGTTTATGGCTTTCAGGTGGGAAAACACCCACAATTTTCACCTTATTGCTGGCAACGGCATCAGAACCATAAACAATGCCCAGCGGGGCTTCGCCGCGTTCGACCAACGCCATACCACTGCGTACATTGTTAGTACGCGCCATCAATGGATTAACCGTATCCCATGCATTTAAATATTGCAGTGATTCTTTGGCATAAATACCAACGGGTACATGATCAGGATCGCCAACCGCTAATCGCCCTCCCGCCAGCAAAGACTTCCATTTTGTTTCCCGGTTGATCTCAACTTGATTCAAATGACTCTCTTTAGGCGCAATCAGGACGAGCTGGTTACCCAACAAGGTATGACGGGTATTCTCAGCAATGGATTGTCTGTCAGTAGCATAATTCATCCACTGCTGATCGGCAGAAATAAACATATCCGCCGTAGCTCCCTGCGCTATCTGGCGAGCCAGTGTTGATGATGAAGCATAAGAAGCAACAATATCGCCCCGTTGCTCTTTTTTATACTGTGCTGCAATCTCATCCAATGCATTGGTTAATGAAGCTGCTGCAAAAACCGTCACCTTATCAGCTGCCCAGACATTTCCAGCAAGCGCAAAAGAAACGACTGCCCCTGTCAGCAACGGATAAACTTTATTTTTCATTTTATACTCACCTAAGATCATCAATATGGTGCGTTGCATATAACAAGATATAACGTTAAATGAAAACGCTATTCTGAGATTAATCGGCAAGTTGTGAGCCAGTTTTAGCTTTTATGTTGATCTCAATGCAAAAGTTACAGATGAACAGTTGCATATAAAGAAGAGGCAGGAATTGATGATTACCCGGGTAACCGGGTAATAGAAATTACAAAGCTCAAGACTAACGACTGGTATTTTCCGTTTTGGAGATACAATTGAACAATTCTCCAAGCCCGTAAATCAACGCCAAAATAGCCGCCATCACCACGGGGACCATGATCAGCGCAAATCCCATACTTTTAAGCAATTCAAACATGCTAACCTCATATCCTGAGTGACTAACAAATTAACTGTGTCATATCTGAATCTGACATAACACAAACGTTAATTGGGTTATTCTATACCAATCCAACTTCAAGATGCGTGTTATATTTCCCTGCGCAGCGGGGAAATATAAGGACTCGCGTCGTCTTGCGGATTGTAACTTGAAGTTTATCGAGTATAGACAATAAAACAGTAACAGTAACCGACGAAACGTGCGATTCTTAAGGTTCTGTTGTAAAAACTCTCAAATAGTTACCCTAAATAAATCACTATGCAAGCCCAAATATTGTTAACACTAAAATTGCAACAACGCCTGTTCGCTGATCCCCGACGAATTGCGTTACTTAAGCAAATTAAAATCACGGGTTCTATCAGCCAAGGCGCAAAACAGGCAGGGATCAGCTATAAAAGCGCCGTGGATAACCTTAACTAAAGATCATCTCTCTTCTGCTTCATTAGATAATACCCTCTCCGGCCAGATAAGCCATATTGAAACAGGAGCAGAATACAGTGAAATTATTCTGACACTTGATGGCGGTGAATCCCTTTGCGCTACGCTACCTAATCAGGAAGTGGCACGTTTGCCGCTCCAGCCCTATGATGCTGTTATTGCACTTTTCGATGCTGATAAAGTGATTATTGCCACCTTATGCTAAATCAATTGCAAATGTGATTAACCCTCAATGAATAACAAACAGCTACACATTGACATTGAACATTATTCCGCTTATTTCTGGTGATCCTTTAATTAATGTTGCTTAAAAAGGAAGAAGAATGTCTGAATTGCAAATAACGCAAGGTCGTTTCCGTTTAAGTGACACCCGTACCCTACGGCTACCGTCACTGAAAATGATTTCTGGGGAAAGTTGGGCTTTTGTTGGCGCAAATGGCAGTGGAAAATCTTCATTGGCGCGTGCACTGTCGGGTGAATTAATCCAACTGGCAGGTGACCGTCATTGTTCGTTTCGCACACCAATACGTCTGTCTTTCGAACAATTACAAAAACTGATTGATAAAGAGTGGCAACGCAACAATACCGATTTGCTCAGTATAGGCGAAGAGGATACGGGACGCACTGCCGCAGACATCATTCAACTTCATCATAAAGATAATGAATTGTGTCTTGAATTAAGTGAATATTTTGGTATCAAGGATCTGCTCTCACGACGATTCAAATACCTTTCAACCGGGGAAGTCCGTAAAGTTTTGCTATGTCAGGCATTAATGGTAAACCCGGACTTGCTTATCCTTGATGAACCTTTTGATGGCTTAGACAGTTATGCTCGAGATCAACTTGCCCAATTATTAAATTCTCTGGCTGCGAAAGGCATTACTTTAGTTTTAATCTTAACCCGATTCCATGAAATCCCTGATTTTGTCGAACAAGTCGGTGTACTGGCGGATTGTCACCTGACGCTGGCCGGAAAGAAAGAACGCATTTTGGCAGAATCTCTCGTGGCACAGTTAGCACACAGTGAAGGGCTGAAAAATATTCGTCTTCCCGACAGTGATGAATACCACACGGATGGACAACTTCCCGCTGATCAACCGTTAGTGTCAATGCGTGATGTTATAGTCCAATACAATGATAAACCCATTTTGCACGGCTTAAGCTGGCAAGTGAACCCTAATGAACACTGGCAAATCATCGGTGAAAATGGCGCTGGAAAATCGACACTTCTTAACCTGATTACGGGCGATCACCCGCAAGGTTACAGCAATGAGTTAATATTATTTGGCCGACAACGGGGAAGTGGTGAAACAATTTGGGACATCAAACGCCATATTGGTTATGTCAGTAACAGTATTCATCTGGAGTATCGTGTCAGTACCAGCGTTCGCAATGTTATTCTATCGGGTTTCTTCGATTCAATAGGACTTTATCAGGCCGTTTCAGACCGACAGCAACAGTTAGCCGATGAATGGCTGGATTTATTGGGGTTATCGGGAGCAACAGCAACCAGCCCGTTTCATAGTCTGTCATGGGGGCAACAGCGGCTGGTTTTGATTGCCCGCGCTCTGGTGAAGCATCCTGCTTTATTGATCCTGGATGAACCTTTGCAAGGGCTTGATCCTCTAAACCGCCAGTTAGTCCAGCGCTTCATTGATATCATGATTACTCATGGTGATACGCAGCTTCTGTTTGTCTCTCATCATCAAGAAGATGCGCCACAGTGCATTACCCATCGCCTGCGATTTATTCCTGACGGTGATATTTATCGGTATAAAACTGAAAATATTTCCTTAGGATCGCTGTAATCTTCATTCTTCGCTCAACATATTACTATGATCCCTCTCTTGATGGAGAGGGGTTCCTATTACCGTTCAATTTAATCACTCTTTAATAAAATCAAGTCATATTTTTTTGATATTTTTTATGATTATTTTTGAATTTTTTAACTATTACTATAAAATCACCGTCCATTTTTAGACTATTTCATTGGTTTTTTTAAAGATAATAGGGAATTATATGGCTTGGGCATTACTTGCCATTGCATTGGCTCTTTTAGAAAGTCGCCAGAAAATTGCTTTTTTCGTCGCGCTCTTCGCTATCATTGCTGGGATCAGCACTAACGTGCTTACCTATCCTGCTATCATCACGCTGACAGTGATGGCTCTTTTAGGTATGGCATATATTTATTGCCAAAAAAACAGCAAAAAACATTTTGTCCCCAAAATAGTCATAGAGTTGTTGTTGCTCATCGGTGGTATTTTATTGTTTGTGCATTACATTCCAGGATTCCATAATCTCAAGTATCTGGATAAAGTGCAGGCAGGCCCGTTCAGCGCACCTTTTTCAATGTATTTCAACTTTGACAAGGCGCTGCTGCCATTTATCCTAATATGCTGTATGCCGACTTTGTTCATCCGAAAACCGTTGGTTGATGCACCTGCTCACGGGTGGGCATTATTGATCGCCGCTATTCCAGCGTTATTATGGCTTGCAACCGTATCAGGCGGATTATCTGTTGAACTTCATTTACCGAATTGGTTCCCTGCCTTTGTTATTGCTAATCTTTTCTTTGTCTCTTTGGCTGAAGAAGCGCTGTTTCGTGGCTATATTCAGCAGAAGCTCAGTCAATGGATGAATCCTTACTTAGCCCTTGTTATGACCTCCCTGCTGTTTGGTGCTGCCCATTTTGCTGGTGGCGGTTTGCTAATGATTTTTGCTACGCTGGCAGGGTTAATTTATGGCCTGACCTGGCTGTGGAGTGGGCGTTTATGGGTTGCTGTTGCTTTCCATTTTTCACTCAATCTGATGCATCTGCTATTTTTTACCTACCCAATAAAATCAGTAATCATGCATTAAACTGAATTCTATTTGATCTGAATTGTCTCCCTCTATTCGGGGACAGTTCAGATCATAAACTGCCTGCTATCTCCTTCCTTCCAGATATATAATCGCCGTAATTATCATCAAACATGATTTTAAACAGGAGATACGAGACTATTGTTTGCCGTTTTAGCCTGTCGCGCCCTATAATGCCCGCAGCGTTCTTTTCATTTTGTATTAAAAAGTACTGATAGGAGTTTAAGCTATGGCTGTAACTAAACTGGTTCTTGTAAGGCACGGAGAAAGCGAGTGGAACAAAGAGAACCGTTTTACTGGCTGGACTGACGTTGAATTGTCCGACAAAGGCCGCTCTGAAGCACAACAAGCAGGTCTTCTACTGAAAGAAGAAGGTTTCACTTTTGATGTCGCCTACACTTCTGTTCTAAAACGTGCTATTCACACTTTGTGGAACATTCTGGATCAGGTTGATCAGCAATGGCTGCCAGTTGAAAAAAGCTGGAAACTGAATGAACGTCACTACGGCGCATTACAAGGTCTGGATAAAGCAGAAACCGCAGCCAAATACGGCGATGATCAAGTTAAATTGTGGCGTCGTGGCTTCGCTATTACACCTCCTGATTTGACCAAAGATGATGAACGTTACCCAGGCCATGATCCTCGTTATGCCAGCCTGAACCCCGAAGAGCTGCCTGTTACTGAAAGCCTTGCTACTACGATTGAACGTGTTATTCCTTATTGGGAAGAAGTTATCAAACCACGCGTAGAAAAAGGCGAAAAAGTCATTATCGCCGCTCACGGTAACTCCCTGCGTGCACTGGTGAAGTATCTGGATAATATGAGTGAAGAAGAAATTCTTGAACTGAATATTCCAACTGCTGTACCACTGGTTTATGAGTTTGATGAGAACATGAAGCCTATCAAACACTACTATCTGGGCAACGCTGATGAAATCGCCGCAAAAGCGGCGGCAGTTGCAAATCAGGGTAAAGCTAAGTAATCCTCAAAGGTTACATAAAAAGAATGTTAAAAGCCGGACTGATGTCCGGCTTTTTATGCCATTTTTGCGATAAATTAGCTTCTGCGACGCTGAACGGCCTGGGACAACTGACGCAGTAACATTTCGGTATCTTCCCAACCAATACAGCCGTCGGTCACACTTTGACCATAAACTAAAGGTTTACCATTCTCTAAGCTTTGGCTTCCTTCAACCAAGTGGCTTTCAACCATAACACCCATGATCTCATTCTCACCCCCCGCAATCTGACCGCAGACATCAACACCGACATCCATTTGTCTTTTGAACTGCTTCGCGCTATTTGCATGACTGAAATCAATCATCACGCGGGGAGACAAACCCGCTTTTTTCAGCCCTTCTTTAACGGCACTGACATGTTCGGCACTGTAATTAGGCTCTTTGCCACCACGCAGAATAATATGGCAATCTTGGTTGCCTATTGTATTCACAATTGCGGAGTGACCCCATTTCGTGACAGACAAGAAACAGTGCGATGAACTCGCTGAATTAATCGCATCGATAGCGACTTTAATTGTTCCATCTGTACCATTTTTGAAACCAACTGGACAGGATAACCCCGATGCCAATTCGCGATGAATTTGAGACTCCGTTGTACGTGCCCCTATCGCGCCCCAGCTCATGAGATCGGCTAAATACTGAGGAGTAATCATATCCAGGAATTCACCTGCCGCAGGTAGTCCCATATTATTAATATCAAGCAATAATTTACGGGCAGTACGTAATCCGCCATTGATATTAAAACTGCAATCCATGCCTGGATCGTTAATCAACCCTTTCCAGCCGATAGTTGTACGGGGCTTTTCAAAGTAAACCCGCATGATAATTTCCAAATCGGCTTTCAATTTCTCACGTAATTTACTCAAACGCTCTGCATATTCTAATGCCGCTTGTGGATCATGAATTGAACATGGACCAATCACTACCAATAGACGATCATCTTCACCAATTAAAATATTATGAATAGATTCACGTGCATTACGAACAGTAATAGCACTTTCTTCTGTCGCCGGAAATTTTTCGAGTAATGCAACTGGTGGCAATAATTCCGTTATTTTTCTTATTTTTATATCGTCATTCTGGTAATTCATTATCCTTTCACCTAATACGTTTACAGTTATTTAAAATAATTTTGTGATCTCAATCTAACTGTTAGGCGTTGTTCTGTAAATAATCTTTGTGAGTAAAAATAGAATACTTTTTTATGGAAAATGCTATTGAAAGTAAAAGTGATGTTAATTCAAATAAATAGATAAATAAGAAGAGAATGTTTTGTAGAGAAATATCAAATAACAGGCCATAAAACGTTCATTATCTATGGCCGATGATCGCGTTTAATTTACACGTTATTTTGGATGTTATCCGCTTGTTTCGCTGCCTTGATCCACAGGCGAGCGCCATTCAATGCAATACCTGTCAAAATAATATATTGCAGCGACATCGCCAAAACGCCTTGATAGTAATAAATCACGACACTGATAACATCAATGATGACCCAAATCAGCCAATTCTCTACATGCTTACGCGTCATCAGTATCATTGCCACAATGGATAATACTGTCATCACTGAATCCCAGAATGGGAAAGCATCAGGCTGTAAATCAGGCATGATGATATTAAAACCCATACCCTGTAGGCCGAGCACTACCACTTTTGCCATATAACCAAATATTTGATCGATATTAAACGTCATGATTAATATGGCAAAGATGGAAACCGCAGCAAAAACAGCCATCTGTTTAGGGTTGAGCCACCGAATTTTAAGCTCTATTTGTTTTTGCTCATTGACTCGGCTCCATGCATACCAACCATAGATATTAGCCGCGAAGAAAAAGATTTGTAGAATGAGGCTAGCGTAGAGTTGAATTTGAAAGAAGATGACAGCGAATAGTGAGACATTAATTAATCCAAACAGGTAATTAATGATTTTTTCCTGACTAGCGAGCCAAATACATAACAGCCCTGCTATCGTACCAATTGCTTCAATATATGAAAGGTTATAGCCACCCGTTCCTAGAGGTATATGCACTAATATGTTATCAATGTTGAAAAAATCCATACTTTCTTATCCTTACCATAAATAATGTTTAGTATATCAATACAACAAACATGAAATTACGAGATAACTGGGCTATTTTGCGCTTTGTTGTTTTACATACTAAACAAGATAGCGAATTTAATAAAAAAAGTCTTTAATTATTTTAACGATTTAAAAACGATAAGGAAAAAATGTGAAGTCAGTAATCAACTTATTAAGTTATCTGCTGCGATCAATTGATTAAAAGTCAATTGCTCTGCCGACTGAGCTAACAATTCATTTAAGGCGTGTTGAGATAATAATTTAGATGGTGGGTCGTGCAGGATTCGAACCTGCGACCAATTGATTAAAAGTCAACTGCTCTACCGACTGAGCTAACGACCCATCTAAGGAGTACTTGAGGTGAGAGTTTAGATGGTGGGTCGTGCAGGATTCGAACCTGCGACCAATTGATTAAAAGTCAACTGCTCTACCGACTGAGCTAACGACCCATCTAAATCTGCTTGGCAGTTATCCTTGCCAACGGCGGCATATATTACTGATTTCTCAGCATGACGCAACGTTTATTTTAGAAAACTTGTTTAAATGCTTATTTAGCAGTCAATTATCCCCCAAAAGACCAATATCTGACCTTTCGGGGATAATTATTACATCCCGGAAAGCTTTTTCTCGGCCATTTTGGCTGCATTAGTACCAGGATATTGCTTAACCACCTGCTGATAAACCGCTTTCGCTTTATCCTTTTGCCCTTTTTCCTGCATGATTAAACCCACTTTATACAGGGAATCGCTGCCTTTTGGTGACTTGGGATAGTCTTTCACGACAGTGGCAAAATAGTAAGCGGCATCGTCTTTCTTGCCTTTATTGTAATTCAACTGCCCTAACCAATAATTGGCATTCGGCAAATACTTAGACTTGGGATAGGATTTGGCAAAATTTTGAAATGCTACAATCGCTTTATCATATTCTTTGGTGTTGATAGCCAAAGAAACGGCGGCATCGTAATCACTTTTTTCACTTCCTGTACTCGTCGACGCAGCAGATTGTTTATTCCCAGCAGATGCCGAAGACGCAGCATTACGATTTTCTGGCGCTGAACTCTCTGCACTGGATGGTGGATCCGTGATTTTATCCAATTGCAGATAAAGATCTTTTTGCCGCTCAACGATCTGATTTAATTGATACTGGTTTTCCTGAATTTGACCACGGAGTGTATCAATATCACGTTGAGAATCAGAAAGCTGTTGCTGGAGCTGGGTTAATAATTGACTATGAGCGTCAGAAATACGCTCTAATTGGGAGAGGCGCTCATCTGTGGAACCTGAGCCGACATTACTGATTGGCGCTCGGGCGGTAGCGGCCCAAGGAGCCGCTACGCCAACCAATAACGACAGACCCAACATATAACGTCTGAAGTTACTGTTCATGCATTACTCTTAGTATACGATCACAGCGCGACGATTTTTCGCATATGCTGCTTCGTCATGGCCAAGTACAGCTGGTTTTTCTTTACCGTAAGAAACGATAGCAAGCTGATCAGCGGAAACACCTTTGCCTTGCAGATACATTTTCACTGCGTTTGCACGACGTTCACCCAGAGCAATGTTGTACTCTGGAGTACCACGCTCGTCCGCGTGACCTTCGATAGTCACTTTAACAGACGGGTTAGTACGCAGGAAGGCCGCGTGTGCATCCAACATTTGAGCAAATTCGCTGTTGATGTCGTACTTATCGAAACCGAAGTATACGATGTTGTTGTTTTGCAGCTCTTGCATCTGCTGACGTGCTAATTCTTCAGCAGACAGAGTCTTAGAAGAATTATCAACAGTGCTTACACCAGACTGATCATTATTGCCAGTTTTGTTAGAACTACACGCTGCTACGGCCATGATTGGTAAAGCTAACATCAGCCCTTTTAGCACTTTGTTCAGTTGCATCTCTTTGATCCTTTTATAGTTTGCTATACATATTATTATGCATCACAGATACGGCGACCAGGCAGGGGATTTTACCTGTCCATCGGTAGCCGGAAGACGCGCTTTGAAACGCCCATCAGTCGAAACTAGCTGCAATACAGTTCCCCACCCTTGAGTGGAGCTATAAATCACCATAGTGCCATTAGGTGCGATGCTCGGCGTTTCATCCAGAAACGTATCTGTCAAGACTTGGACAGATCCCGTTGCCAGATCCTGTTTGGCGATATGCTGACTGCCACTCGCTGAGCTAACCATCACAATAAAACTACCGTCAGGGCTAACATCTGCATCTTGGTTTTGTGGTCCTTCCCAAGTTAGGCGTTGTGGAGCACCGCCATTAATATCGATTTTATACAATTGTGGACGCCCACCCTGATCTGAGGTATAGACCAGCGTCTGGCTATCCGGCATCCAGCTTGGTTCAGTATTATTACTGCGGCCATCAGTGATCTGACGGATTTGACCAGACGCTAAATCCATCACATAAAGATTCAAACTACCGGTTTTAGATAATGCAAAGGCAAGCTTAGTCCCATCTGGAGAAAATGCGGGTGCTCCGTTATGACGCGGAAATGAAGCTACCTGACGTACTGCACCTGTTGCCAGGGTTTGAATAATCAGTGAGGAACGACCACCTTCAAATGTCACATAGGCAAGTTTGGCAGCATCTGGCGACCAGGCTGGTGACATCAATGGATCCGATGAGCTATGTACGGTAAATTGATTATAACCGTCATAATCAGAAACGCGCAGCTCATTTCGATACTTACCCGCACTGTTATTTTTAACGACATAAGCTATACGAGTAGTAAATGCACCTCTAATGCCTGTCAGTTTTTCAAATACCTGATTACTGGCTGTGTGTGCCGAGAAACGTAACCATTTCTTTTCAACTGTGAATTGTTCTTGTGCCAATACCGTTCCTGGTGCACCAGCAACGTCAACAAGCTGATAAGAAACCAGAAATTTACCATCAGCACTGGGTTGAATATGTCCAACAACAACTGAATCGATCCCTAACGCAGCCCATGCGGCAGGCGTTACCTCTGATGCAGTCGTCGGTTGTTGCGGCATACGGGCAGAATCAATCGGATTAAATTTTCCACTGTTTCTCAAATCCGCAGCAATAATTGAACCAATATTTTCAGGTGATTCACCTGCCCCAGTCCATTTAAATGGGACAACCCCAATAGGACGGGCAGAATCAACACCCTGTGTAATTTCAATGCGAACCTCTGCATGAGCAAGTGCGGCCCACATTACCAGAAAGCCCAATATGACTTTAAACATCTGTTTAAAAGTTTGCTTCATCATCTCTCCCTTATCGCGATCTTTTATCTGCCGCAATAATCCGCCGGATTCTAACAAACGCCAACAAACAAAACTAGATACCTAAATAAAATCTAATAATTTTGTTTGTACATATAAATTATTCGAAAGTTTGCTTAGAGCATAACGATTATCTACCAAACATTTAACTTACTGCGGTTTAAATTCTAGTGTGAAACTCTTAAAATATTCATAAACCTCTTTGCTTGGTGGAGGCGGCATTTTTTTTGCCAAATTTGCGGCAGTAATTGCGGCTCGGCATAATGCCGGATCACCCGCCCCCGCTTTGATATCAATCAGTAATCCATCTGACGCCAGTTTTATGTTTAAATCACAAGTACGGCCGATATACAGGCTTGGATCACGAAAATTCTGCTGGATTGCAGCCTGAATCTGTCCCTTGTAATTGTTGATATCAGAATCCGAAGGACCGCTTTTCTTACCGCCACCTTTTCCTGCCGCAGTCGCTCCCCCCTGCTTAGGGGTATTAGACGTTAATCCACCTAACAGATCATTAACCGTTTGAGCTTGCTTTGCGGCTTCTGCCTTGGCTTTTGCTTTTGCTTTAGCCTCTGCTTTTGCTTCTGCCTTCGCCTTAGCTTCGGCTTCCGTTTTAGCTTTTGCCTCAACCGCCGCTTTACGTTTTGCCGCCTCTTCCGCTTCTTTCTTCGCCTGAGCTTCCGCTTTCTGGCGGGCTTCCGCTTGCTCTTTTAGAATTCGTTCTTTTTCTGCCAGTGCTTTTGCCGCCGCTTCTTCTGCCTGCTTTTGATCTTCGCGCGCTTTAGCGGCAGCAACCTCAGACTGTTTTTTCTGCGCTTCAGCTTCCTGCAATGCTTTAATTCGCTCTTCTTCAGCCGCTTTCAAGCGTTCCTGCTCTTCCGCCTGCTTTGCCCGCAATTCAGCCGCCTGTTGTTCAGCTTTTTTCTTCCGCTGTTGTTCAGCTAACTTTGCATTGGCCTGTTGCTGTTGCTGCTGATTATATTGCTGAACGACCGCATTCGGATCAACCATAACAGCATCAATGACAGTACCACTCTGTCCACCGCCTCCCATTTCTGTTTTTTGCACCCAAGAACCCCAAATCAGAAATCCGATCAGGATAATGTGCAATATTACCGAAATGATAATAGCGCGATTCAGCCTATTCTTTTGCTCGCTTGTCTTTCCCACGTTCAACATCCAGAAACTTTAAGTGACAGCCATTGTCAGGCGCCGACAGGTTGGGTCATTAAGCCCACCGATTTGACACCTGCCTGACGAAGCATATTCAACGCCTTAATAATTTCATCATAAGGAACTTCCTTAGAGCCACCAATCAAGAAAATCGTTTTCGGATTGGCTTTCATCACGGTTTGCGCTTCTGCAACGATTTGCTGTTCAGGTAACAATTCCAAACGCTCCTGATTAACAATCATGTTGTACTGCCCTACCCCTGAAACTTCCACAATGACCGGCGGATTATCAGTGCTGGAAACTGTCTTTGAATCCACCGAATCAGGTAAATCAACTTCCACACTTTGCGTGATAATCGGTGCTGTTGCCATGAAAATAAGCAGTAATACCAGCAACACGTCCAGCAAGGGGACGATATTGATCTCGGATTTTAGCTCACGTCTGCGACTACGAGTGCGCGCCATTCGCTGATTTCCCCTTACGATTTATTACGACTTATTAGTATTGGAAGCAAAAGCCTGACGATGCAGGATAGCCAGGAATTCTTCCATAAAGTTATCGTAAACTTGTTCTAGTTTGTTAACCCGCTGGTTCAGGCGGTTATAGGCCATCACCGCAGGAATGGCCGCAAACAAACCGATAGCTGTTGCAATCAAAGCTTCAGCAATCCCCGGCGCAACCATTTGCAGGGTTGCCTGTTTAACCGCTCCCAACGCAATAAAGGCATGCATGATCCCCCAAACCGTACCAAACAACCCAATATAAGGGCTGATAGAACCTACCGTACCTAGAAATGGGATATGATTTTCCAATACTTCCAATTCACGATTTAGTGAAATCCGCATGGCACGGGAGGTTCCTGTGATAACAGCTTCCGGAACATGGTTATTTGCCTGATGTAAACGAGCAAATTCTTTAAACCCGGAATGGAATATCTGCTCAGTGCCACTTAACGAATCACGGCGTGACTGACTTTCTTTGTAAAGGCGAGATAATTCAATACCAGACCAAAATTTATCTTCAAATGCTTCTGCCTCACGGCTTGCGGCATTCAGGATTTTTGTTCGTTGAATAATGATTGCCCAAGAGACGATAGAAAAGCCAATCAGAATCAGCATGATCAGCTGCACTAAGAAACCTGCCTTAAGAAATAAATCAAGGATGTTCATGTCAGTCACTGCTTAAACTCCGCGACAATAGACTTTGGAAGCGCAATCGGCTTCATTTGAGATGAATTCACGTAGACAACAAGGCATTCCGCACTGCTGACAACTACGCCATTACAATCAACAATTCGTTGAATAAATGTCAGAGAAGCACCACGGATATTCGTAACTTCGCTTTCAACAAACAGTTGGTCATCCAGTTTTGCTGGTTTCCGGTAGTCAATCGTCATACGACTAACAACAAAGCCAACTTGTTCATCTAGCATAGTCTGTTGCTGGAAACCTCTTTCCCGCAACATCTCTGTACGAGCTCTTTCGTAAAAACCCAAATACCGAGCGTGATAAACCACACCACTAGCATCTGTGTCTTCGTAGTAAACACGGATAGGCCAACGGAATAACATATTACTCATATAATCCTAATTAGGCGAATTGACGCTGTCACTATACTTAAGACAATAGCGCTTTGGAATGACCTGTCAGTAAAAAAAATTTATAGGCCGACGGCCTATAAAATTACAATTAGTTTACTTAAAGAAATGATATAAGCCAAAAAGAAGAATGAAAAATGCAGGTAACGGATGAAAAAATAATCGCCAAATAATACGGTTAGGATAAAAACCAACACCAAAAGTAACGCCAGAACAAACTGCCCAGATCAATAAAATACCTTGCCATATTTGTAGTGAACTGGTATTGGCGGCAAAACGTACAGGGTTCCAAAACACGCATGCAGCAAGTGTTAAGGCGATAATGAGGATAAGAGCCCTCACCAGGCTCTTATCCATAAGTTGGTAGCATTTATCAGCCAACATTATTTTTTGTCACTCTCAGAAGCGTTCTGTGATTCGCTATGCTCAAGTGCCAAAGCAGCAATGATAGCAAAGCTACAAGCTAAGAGCGTTCCGAGAATCCAAGCAAAATACCACATGCCTATGCTCCTTAGTACAGTGAGTGTTTGTTGTTATCAATGTAGTTCTTATCCAAACGCCCGAAGGTTTTGTAATAACACCAAATGGTGTAAGACAGCACAATAGGAACGAAGATAAGTGCAACAACGAACATAATTTGCAACGTCCACTGACTGGATGTCGCATCCCACATAGTCAGGCTGACATTCGGGTCAATGCTTGACGGCATCACGAACGGGAACATAGCAATCCCTGAAGTCAGGATAATGCAAGCCACTGTCAGTGATGAAAACAAGAATGCCCAGGCACCTTTATTCATCCAGGTAGCCAGCATAGTCAGCAAAGGAAGAAGCACACCCAGCACAGGTATCGCCCACAGAACCGGATAGTTATTGAAGTTGGTCAGCCATGCACCAGCCTGCTGGATAACTTCTTTATGTAACGGATTCGATGCGCCATTCACATCCAGTCCACCCGTGACAACATAACCATCAATGCCATAAATCAGCCATATCCCAGCCAACAGGAATGCAATTGCCGTTATCGCTGCACAAACATGGGTTGCGGTACGGGAACGCAGGTGCAGCTCGCCTGTTGTACGCATTTGCAGATACGTTGCGCCTTGCGTCACAATCATCATCAGGCTAATCACCCCAGCCAGCAATCCGTAGGGGTTCAGCAATCCAAAGAATGAACCTTCATAGGAGACACGCAGGTAAGAATCAACCGCCAGCGGTACGCCTTGCAGCAAGTTACCAAATGCCACCCCGATAACCAATGCAGGTACGAAGCTACCAATAGTCAGCCCCCAATCCCACATATTACGCCATTTTCTGTTTTCCAGTTTCGAACGGTAATCAAAGCCAACCGGACGGAAAAACAGGGCTGCCAAAACCAAAATCATTGCCACATAGAAACCAGAGAAAGCGGCGGCATATACCATCGGCCATGCAGCAAACAGGGCACCACCCGCAGTAATCAACCAAACCTGGTTACCATCCCAATGTGGGGCAACTGAGTTAATCATGATACGGCGTTCAGTATCATTTTTACCAATGATCCGCAGCAGGACACCTACTCCCATATCGAAACCATCAGTCACTGTGAAACCGATCAGTAACACACCAATCAGCAGCCACCATATAAATCGTAATACATCATAATCAAGCATAAGTGGACTCCTGCTTACTCAATATTATTCGCTGAAGACGCGGTTTTTTGTTCAAAATGGTAACGACCGGTCTTAAGGCTGCTTGGGCCAAGACGGGCAAATTTGAACATCAAGAACATCTCTGCGATCAAGAACAAAGTGTACAGACCACAAATCAGCACCATTGAGAAAATCAGATCGCCTACACTGCGTGTTGATGACGCGACAGCAGTTGGTAACACTTCACCAATTGCCCATGGCTGACGGCCATATTCTGCGACAAACCAACCTGCCTCAACGGCAATCCACGGCAATGGAATGCTGAACAATGCAGCACGTAGCAGCCACTTATATTGACCGATACGGTTACGGAGAACACTCAGGAACGACAGACCGATAACCACCAACATAATAAAGCCAGCAGCAACCATGATACGAAATGCAAAGTAGAGCGGTGCTACACGCGGAATAGAGTCTTTCGCTGCGGCTTTAATTTGCTCTTCTGTCGCATCAGTTACGTTTTGGGTATAACGCTTCAAGAGCATGCCATAGCCGAGATCTTTCTTACTTTCATTGAATGCACTGCGAACACTTGGATCAACATTACCTGCACGCAGTTCTTCCAGTAATTCATAGGCCTTAATACCGTTACGGATACGCTGCTCATGCTGGCTCATCAAATCACGCAGACCAACGACCGGTGTATCTGTAGAGCGGGTAGCAATCAGACCTAAAACGTAAGGAATTTGGATGGAATATTTATTTTCCATTTTGTCCTGATCAGGAAGGCCAATCAACGTGAATGAAGCCGGAGGTGGCTGGGTTTCCCACTCTGCTTCAATAGCTGCCAATTTGGTTTTCTGCACGTCCCCCATTTCATATCCAGATTCATCACCCAGAACAATGACGGACAGTACCGCAGCCATACCAAAACTTGCTGCAATAGCAAAAGAACGTTTGGCAAACCCTAAGTCGCGCCCTTTGAGCAGATAGTAAGAACTGATACCCAGTACAAAAACGGCACCTGTGACATAACCGGCTGCAACAGTGTGAACAAATTTCACCTGAGCAACTGGGTTAAGTACCAGTTCGCTGAAGCTCACCATTTCCATGCGCATGGTTTCGAAGTTAAAGTCAGACGCAATCGGGTTTTGCATCCAACCATTCGCAATCAGGATCCACAATGCAGAGAAGTTAGAGCCTAATGCAACCAGCCAGGTAACCGCCAAGTGTTGTTTCTTACTCAATCGATCCCACCCGAAGAAAAACAGACCAACGAATGTGGATTCGAGGAAGAATGCCATCAGACCTTCGATGGCCAGAGGCGCACCGAAAATATCACCAACATAATGTGAGAAATATGACCAGTTGGTTCCGAACTGGAACTCCATGGTCAAGCCCGTTGCGACACCCAAGGCAAAGTTAATACCAAATAACTTACCCCAGAATTTTGTCATATCTTTATAGATTTGTTTGCCAGAAAGGACATATACCGTTTCCATGATCGCAAGCAAAAACGCCATACCAAGCGTTAATGGTACGAACAGAAAATGGTACATAGCAGTTAAGGCAAACTGTAATCGTGACAGTTCGACAATATCAAACATCTTGACTCCTTGCTCCTAGCAGGAAGACACCGACTTGCGGCAACCCGACTTCGTAAAACGAAAGTCTCGTAACTACCAGCAATAAATGCCTCAAACACAACAATGAATTATTACAAAATCAAAAAATCAATAGATACCACAATAATATTACGCCTATATTCACATACAATAAATATCTTTTACGTGACTCAGCTTAGAATTCTGAATATAAATCAACAATATCATACATTCTCAGATTAATACCTATATATACTAGATCAATTTAATCAAGTTTAGCGAATACAATCCAGAGTAATAAATTGATTTTAGTCAATTTTTTTCTTATTTTGTTAATCTTTACAGCTATTATTTCATTATGGTTTACTTGATGTTAATAAGTTGTTATTTGCAATGACTGTAATTTATTTTTTGCTGTAAAATGCATTAGAAAATTAACTTTTCCTTTTCATTCTTTAAAGAATATATTTTTTCGATATTTCCAATTTAATTAATAAAATAAATAGATTTTACTAAAATCCAGTTCAATTAAATTGAAAAACAACTGATCTTATAAATGAACTAACCTATTGTTAATATTATAAATAAAATAAAAGGCTACCCTAAAGTAGCCTTTTTCTATAAAAAAGAGTTTATTTTATGCTGCTTATGCCAATAACGCTTTTACAGCATCGCCAATGTCTGCCAGGCTACGCACCGTCTTCACGCCCGCAGCTTCCAGAGCAGCAAATTTCTCGTCTGCTGTCCCTTTACCACCTGCGATAATCGCTCCGGCATGGCCCATCCGCTTACCTTTCGGTGCAGTTACACCCGCAATATAAGCAACAACCGGTTTAGTCACATGTTCTTTGATATAAGCCGCAGCTTCTTCTTCGGCTGTACCACCAATTTCACCAATCATGACAATCGCTTCTGTCTGTGGATCTTGCTGGAACAGTTGCAGAATATCAATGAAGTTCGAACCCGGGATCGGGTCACCACCGATACCAACACAGGTAGATTGCCCTAAACCAGCATCTGTGGTCTGTTTAACCGCTTCATAAGTCAGTGTGCCTGAACGGGAAACAATGCCCACTTTACCTGACTTATGAATATGACCAGGCATAATGCCAATCTTACACTCATCAGGTGTAATGACACCCGGACAGTTAGGACCAATCATACGAACACCGGCTTGATCCAGTTTTTCCTTAACGGTCAACATATCGAGTGTTGGGATGCCTTCTGTAATAGTGATGATCAGTTTAATCCCCGCATCAATCGCTTCCAAAATAGAATCTTTACAGAATGGGGCCGGAACGTAGATTACAGAAGCGGTTGCCCCTGTGGCTTCAACGGCTTCACGTACGGTGTTGAATACAGGTAATCCTAAATGCTCAGTGCCACCTTTACCCGGTGTTACGCCACCCACCATTTGAGTACCGTAGGCTATCGCCTGTTCGGAGTGAAAAGTACCCTGGCTACCAGTAAAACCCTGACAAATCACTTTGGTGTTTTTATCGATTAAAATAGACATTATTTATTCTCCGCTGCTGCGACTGCCTGTTTAGCTGCGTCTGTCAAACTGGTCGCGGCAATGATGTTCAAACCGCTATCCGCCAGTTTTTTAGCACCCAGTTCAGCATTGTTTCCTTCCAGACGAACGACTACTGGTACGTTAACACCTACTTCTTCCACCGCACCAATAATGCCGTCAGCGATCAAATCACAGCGGACGATACCACCAAAAATATTAACTAAAACGGCCTTAACATTTTCATCTGACAAGATGATCTTGAATGCTTCGGTAACACGCTCTTTTGTTGCACCACCACCTACATCAAGGAAATTTGCCGGTGCACCACCGTGCAGTTTGACAATGTCCATCGTTCCCATTGCCAGACCTGCACCATTCACCATACAACCAATATTGCCATCCAGTGCAACATAGTTCAGTTCCCACTGTGCAGCCTGAGCTTCACGTAGATCTTCCTGTGAAGGATCGTGCATTTCACGCAGTTCAGCCTGACGGAACATAGCATTACCATCAGCGCTCAATTTTCCATCCAAACAAACCAGATCACCTTGCGTTGTGATCACCAGAGGGTTGATTTCAACTAATGCCAAATCACGCTCTAAGAACAGGTTAGCCAATCCCAAGAAAATCTTGGTGAATTGACCAACTTGTTTACCCGTCAAACCAAGTTTGAATGCCAATTCACGGCCTTGATACGGCATAGGGCCAGAGAGTGGGTCGATAATGGCTTTATGAATGAGTTCGGGCGTTTCTTCCGCCACTTTTTCTATTTCGACGCCACCTTCAGTAGAAGCCATGAACACTACACGTCGTGTACCGCGGTCAACAACAGCCCCGAGATACAGCTCCTTGGCAATATCAGTTGCCCCTTCCACCAAGATCTGATGAACAGGTTGCCCCTGCGCATCTGTCTGGTAAGTTACCAGTCGTTTACCCAGCCATTGTTCAGCAAAAGTGCGGATATCTTCCTTACTGTTGACGACTTTCACGCCACCAGCCTTACCGCGGCCACCTGCATGAACCTGACATTTAACGACCCAAGGGCCTGAACCAATCTTGGATGCTGCTTCTTCTGCTTCGCGCGGTGTGGTACAAGCATAGCCAGCAGGTGCTGGTAAACCATACCGTGCAAAAAGTTGTTTTGCCTGATACTCGTGTAAATTCATGATGTTCTATCCATAATTTAATTTAAGAAAGGTAAATTACCTTCTATTTTGTTGCTCTGGATATGACCAGCCCCAAGGGGGCTGGCCTGCATATATTTTTACATCAGCGTCGTACTACTTCAGACTTGGCGGAGTTAACACTCTCCGCCGATAGTGATGCTATACATCCAGCAACAAACGTGTTGGATCTTCCAGCATTTCTTTGATGGTCACCAGGAAGCCGACTGACTCACGACCGTCAATCAGACGGTGGTCATAGGACAGTGCCAAGTACATCATCGGAAGGATCTCAACCTGACCATTTACTGCCATTGGACGATCTTTAATGGCATGCATACCAAGGATCGCGCTTTGTGGTGGGTTAATGATCGGGGTGGACATCAGGGAACCGAAGACACCACCGTTGGTAATGGTGAAATTACCCCCAGTAAGTTCTTCAACCGTCAGTTTACCGTCGCGGCCTTTGATAGCCAGCTCTTTGATGCTTTTCTCAATGTCAGCCATGTTCAATGCATCTGCATCGCGCAATACGGGTGTAACCAGACCACGTGGTGTAGATACAGCAATACTGATATCAAAATAGTTATGGTAAACCACATCTGTGCCATCAATGGAAGCGTTCACTTCTGGATAGCGTTTCAACGCTTCAACAACCGCTTTCACATAGAAAGACATGAAGCCCAGACGTACACCATGGCGTTTTTCAAATGCATCGCCATATTGCTTGCGCAATTCCTGAATTGGCTTCATGTTGACTTCATTGAAAGTCGTCAACATTGCCGTATTGTTCTTCGCTTCAAGCAAACGTTCTGCAACACGCTTACGCAAACGCGTCATTGGGACACGTTTTTCACTGCGGTGTGGCAATAAGGATGGCTGTTCAGCAGATGCGGCGGGCTTATCACTCTCTTTTTTATTCGCAGCGACATATTTTTCGATATCTTCACGGACAATGCGGCCACCAACGCCACTGCCCTTAATGGCAGCAGGATCTAAATCATGCTCTGCAATCAGACGACGAACAGCAGGGCTTAGTGCATCGTTGCTTTCTTCTTCCAAAGATGCAGTCTGACGCTGCGCTGGCGTTGCCTCGGTTTTGGCTTTAACTTCGGCAGGTATCCCCGTGCTGTCACCTAAACGGATACGACCTAACAGTTGTTTGGACAGAACAGTGGCGCCCTCTTCTTCCAAAATGGCTTCCAAAACACCTGCTTCACTTGCTGGCACTTCCAGAACAACTTTATCCGTTTCAATTTCAACCAGCACTTCATCACGCTCTATGGTGTCACCGGGTTTTTTATGCCACGTTGCCACAGTGGCATCTGCAACAGATTCAGGAAGGTCTGGAACCAGAATTTCTACGCTACTCATTTTCTATCCTTAATTTATTCAACGTTCAGTGCGTCATTAACCAGTGCTTGCTGTTGCTGCTGGTGAACAGACGGGTATCCCACCGCCGGGGAAGCAGATGCCGGACGACCTGCATAACGTAAAGACGCCCCAAATGGGATCGCTTCACGGAAATTATGTTGACTGCAATACCAAGCCCCTTGGTTCAGCGGCTCTTCCTGACACCAGACGAAATCATGAACATGGGCATACTGCTCAAGTTGAGCTTGCAGCTGCTGACGAGGGAATGGATACAGCTGTTCAATACGCACAATAGCAACATCGGTCTGTTCATTCTTACGACGCTGTTCCAGCAGATCGTAATAAATTTTGCCGGAACAAAGCACAACGCGCTTGACACCTTTTGGATCCAAAGCGTCAATTTCACCAATGACTGGCTCAAATTTACCATTCGCTAATTCATCCAGACTAGACACTGCCAGTGGATGACGCAGTAACGATTTCGGCGACATAACGATGAGCGGACGGCGCATACCACGCAGAGCCTGACGACGCAGCATGTGATAAACCTGAGCGGGAGTCGATGGTACGCAAACCTGCATGTTTTGTTCAGCACACAGTTGCAGATAACGTTCCAGACGTGCCGATGAGTGCTCTGGTCCCTGCCCTTCATAACCATGTGGCAGCAGCATAACCAAGCCACACATACGGCCCCATTTCTGTTCACCAGAGCTGATAAATTGGTCAATCACAACCTGAGCCACGTTGGCAAAGTCACCAAATTGGGCTTCCCAAATCGTCAGGACACGAGGTTCAGTGGTTGCATAACCGTATTCAAATGCCAGTACAGCTTCTTCTGAAAGGACAGAATCCCATACATTAAATACACCCTGTCCATTGTGGACATTCGCCAAAGGGACATAAACAGAAGCATTGTTTTGGTTATGAATAACGGCATGACGGTGGAAGAAAGTACCACGTCCCGCATCTTCACCAGAGATACGGACAGGAATGCCTTCATCAACCAAGGTCGCGTAAGCCAGTGTTTCCGCAGCCCCCCAGTCAAACAACTTATTGCCATTCGCCATTTCTGCACGGTCGCCATAGATTTTCGCAACACGTGAGTGCATTACCACTTCGGCAGGAACAGTACTGATGCTTTTGCCAAGATCTTGCAAACGTTTCATATCCATCTTATGTGGATACTCTTCATCCCATTCGTGGTTCAGGTAGGGTTCCCATGTGAATGAGTGCAGCCCCATTGGACGCCATTCATCGACAACACATTCACCATGATCCAGTGCATCACGATACAGATTCACCATCTCAGTCACGTCATTGGCTTCCAGCAAACCTTCCGCGACCAGCTTATCTGCATAGATTTTACGTGCTGTTGGTTGTTTTTTGATTTGCTGGTACATCAGTGGCTGAGTTGCACTTGGCTCATCAGCTTCGTTATGACCGTGGCGACGGTAACAGACCAGATCGATCATAACATCACTTTTGAAGGTATTACGGAAGTCAAGCGCCAGACGTGTGACGAATGCAACAGCTTCCGGATCATCTGCATTAACGTGGAAAATCGGTGCCTGAACCATTTTCACAATATCAGTACAATATTGTGTTGAACGGGCATCTTTCGGGTTAGAAGTGGTGAAGCCAATCTGGTTGTTCACTACGATACGAACCGTACCGCCAACTTCATAACCGCGCGCCTGAGACATGTTCAACGTTTCCTGCACAATCCCCTGCCCTATGACTGCGGCATCACCGTGGATAGTCACAGGCAGAACCATATTACTGCGACCTTCATCAAGACGATCACGGCGGGCACGTACAGAACCGATAACAACAGGGCTGACAATCTCAAGGTGAGAGGGATTAAAGGCCAGAGCCAAATGCACCAAACCACCTTCGGTTTCAAAATCAGAAGAAAAACCTTGATGGTATTTTACGTCGCCAGTGCCCAGATGCTCTTTGTGTTTACCCGCAAATTCGTCGAACAGATCTACCGGTTTTTTACCCAAGAGATTGACCAACACGTTGAGGCGACCACGATGAGCCATTCCCAAGACCACTTCACGGGTACTTTGTTTACCTGCGTGACGGATCAGCTCTTTTAACATAGGGATAAGTGCATCGCCACCTTCCAGAGAGAAACGTTTTGCCCCTGGGAATTTAGCACCTAAATAGCGTTCCAAACCTTCCGCGGATGTTAATTCTTTCAGGAAACGACGCTTTTCTTCTGCACTAAACTGTGAACTTACTGCCATTGACTCCAGACGTTGCTGGATCCAACGTTTTTCTTCCGTATTGGTGATATGCATATATTCCGCACCAATTGAACCGCAATAAATGCGTTTCAGCGCGTCATACAGATCAGCCAATTTCATGGTCTCTTTACCAATGGCAAAAGAACCAACATTAAACGTTTCTTCAAAATCCGCTTTTGTTAAATTATGGAAAGCAGGATCAATATCAGGTACAGGTTCCTGTTTCCATAATCCCAATGGATCAAGGTTTGCATGTTGGTGTCCGCGGAAGCGGAATGCATTGATGAGCTGCAAAACTTTGACTTGTTTTGCATCCATTGCTGGATCGCTGACTGAAGTGTGATAACGTGTGGCATCTTTTGCCAGACGACGGAAATAATCGCGTGCCTGTGAGTGAAGTTGCTCGCCGCTAAGTCCTGCTTCCGGTAATTGTTGGAAAATTTCTCTCCAACTTTCATCAACAGAATGAGGATCGGTTATATAGTCTTCATAGATTTGCTCTATATAAGACTGGTTTGCACCAGCCAGAAAGCTTGAGTCCAGCCAGTCCTTCATTGCGCCGTTCTGCATTGTGATCCCTTAAGCTTTAAAAGCTTTAGTTTTCGCCGTGGTTAACAAATACCGCTTAATTAGCGGTGTTGATAAAAGGTTCATTTGGACGTGCTTAATGCATGCTCTTCTATGGGTTTTCCTACCCTTCAAGGAACCTTTAAAAACCGAATATCAGTTTTTAAAAATCCCTTTATTTAGAAACATACTTCGTCTTTAGCAGCAGGCAATTTATCATTTTTCATTCTTTAATGCCCTCCACTGGTTTGATATTTATTTCAAAATTGTGGAGGGCAACATTATATGCACTATTTACACACTATTTATGTGTTATTTATACACAAATTTTTATTTTGCTATGCGCTATGTTTCAGCAACATAGATTTAATATGACCAATCGCTTTTGTCGGATTCAATCCCTTAGGACATACGTTGACGCAATTCATAATGCCGTGGCAACGGAAAACACTGAATGCATCATTCAGGTTATCCAATCGTGAACTTGTTTCAGTATCACGGCTATCAATCAGGAAACGGTATGCCGCTAAAAGACCGGCTGGGCCGATAAATTTATCTGGATTCCACCAGAATGATGGGCAAGACGTTGAGCAACAGGCACATAAGATACATTCATACAAACCATCCAGCTTTTCACGCTGTACTGGTGATTGCAGGTGCTCACGCGCGGGTGGATTTTTACCATCATTAATCAGATAAGGGCGGATTTTCTCATACTGCGCGTAGAACTGCCCCATATCAACAACCAAATCACGAACTACAGGCAAACCAGGCAATGGGCGAATAACAATTTTTTTATTGCCACGACGCAATGCTGAAATGGATGTAATACATGCCAAGCCGTTTTTACCGTTCATATTCACGCCATCAGAGCCACAAACCCCTTCACGGCAAGAACGGCGGAATGACAAGGTTGGATCTTGCTCTTTTAGCTGGATGAGCGCATCCAGCAGCATCATATCGCGCCCTTCCTCTGCTTCCAGTGTATAGTCCTGCATACGAGGCACATCATCGACATCTGGATTATAACGATAAATGGAAAATTCAAGTTTCATAATCTATTTCTCCGCAACTGGAACATCAGCAATGCAATTAGTAAGAACGCACTTTCGGCGGGAATGCTTCACGCAGCGTTGGCTGCATATTCACTTCACGACGAGTCATGCTCTCAGTTTGCGGTAAGTACAGGCTATGGCACAGCCAGTTAGCATCATCACGTTCTGGATAGTCAAAGCGGCTATGGGCACCACGACTTTCTGTACGGAAGTTCGCAGCAACCGCAGTTGAATAAGCTGTTTCCATCAGGTTATCCAATTCCAAACATTCAATGCGTTGGGTATTGAATTCTGATGAAGTATCATCCAGACGCGCATTTTTCAGACGTTCGCGGATCACTTTCAGCTCTTCCAGTCCTCTTGCCATCGCATCACCTTCACGGAATACCGAGAAATTATGCTGCATACAAGCTTGCAATGCTTTGCGGATTTCTACTGGATCTTCACCTGAGCGGGTATTATTCCAACGGTTCAGACGTTGAAGAGCTGCATCGACATCAGATTCGCTGGCATCACGGCTCGTACCCTGTTCCATCAGGCATTCTTTCAAATGCAAGCCTGCGGAACGACCAAATACCACCAGGTCAAGCAGTGAGTTACCCCCCAGACGGTTTGCGCCGTGAACAGATACGCAAGCAATTTCACCCACAGCAAACAGGCCAGGGATTACCACATTTTCGCCTTTTTCATTGACTGTCAGCGCCTGACCCGTAATCTTAGTTGGAATCCCCCCCATCATATAGTGACAGGTTGGGATAACAGGGATCGGCTCTTTTACTGGATCGACGTGGGCGAAAGTACGGGATAATTCAAGGATACCTGGCAGGCGGGATTCCAACACGTCTTTACCCAAATGATCCAGTTTCAGTTTGACATGCGGACCCCATGGGCCTTCACAGCCGCGGCCTTCACGGATTTCGATCATCATAGAACGAGCGACTACATCACGACCAGCAAGGTCTTTAGCATTTGGCGCATAACGCTCCATAAAGCGTTCACCATCTTTATTTAGCAGGTAACCACCTTCACCACGACAACCTTCTGTAACCAGAACCCCCGCGCCAGCAATACCCGTTGGGTGGAATTGCCACATTTCCATATCCTGAACAGGCACACCTGCACGCAACGCCATCCCCACCCCATCACCGGTGTTGATATGCGCATTAGTCGTGGATTGGAAAATACGACCGGCCCCCCCCGTTGCCAGAATAGTCGCCTTCGCTTTGAAATAGACCACTTCACCCGTTTCGATACAAATCGCGGTACAACCGACAACGGCACCATCCTGATTCTTAACCAAATCTAGCGAGTACCATTCAGAGAAAATAGTCGTGTGGTTTTTTAAATTCTGCTGATACAGAGTATGCAATAAGGCGTGACCGGTTCGGTCGGCAGCAGCGGCAGTACGAGCGGCCTGCTCGCCACCAAAATTTCTGGATTGCCCACCAAATGGGCGTTGGTAAATACGGCCATCATCCAGACGGGAAAATGGCAACCCCATGTGCTCCAGTTCCAAAATAGCTTCTGGGCCAGTCTTACACATATATTCAATGGCATCCTGGTCACCAATATAATCGGAGCCTTTCACCGTATCATACATGTGCCATTCCCAGTTATCGTCATGGGTATTGCCCAAAGCAACCGTGATCCCACCCTGTGCTGAAACTGTGTGGGAACGGGTTGGGAATACCTTGGAAATTAACGCACAAGATAAACCCATTTGTGAAATTTGCAGTGCCGCACGCATACCTGCGCCACCAGCACCAATCACGACAGCGTCAAACTCTCTTACCGGTAGTTTCATTTATGCACCCCACACCACAATTGTTCCGTAAATCAAATAAGTTAACAGCGCTACGATAATCACCAGTTGCAAAACCAGACGCAGTGCGAGCGGTTTGACATAATCTGTCAGTACCTGCCACATTCCAATCCACGCATGAACCAGAATGGAAAGCAGAGTCAACACGGTGAATACTTTAGTGAGGGATGAAGAAAAGAAACCTCGCCAGACTTCATAGGTAATATCCGGTGTTGTTGCGACAAAACCGACGAGATAGAGGACGTACAAAACAATAATAATTGCGGATGCGCGCAATAGCAGCCAATCCTGAATACCTGTACGACCCAAAGCGGATGCGTTGCTTACCATAATAATACCCCAGCCAGAATAGACAGAATAACCGCGATTGCTATTGCTACTTTGGCAGATGCACTACCGGTAGCGAGATTTTCTTCCAGGAAACCAAAATCCATCAACACATGGCGAATACCTCCACTGATGTGGTAAGCCAGCGCCGTCAATATCCCCCACAGGATAAATTTGGCGAAGAAGCCAGTCATGATTTCAGATGCTTGCAGGAAGCCTTCTTGCGACGACAGAGACATCCCCAATAACCACAGTAGAATGCCAACTGCGATAAAGGTAATGACGCCTGAGATACGGTGCAAGATCGACGCTATCGCGGAGACGGGTTGGTTAATCGTCCGCAGATCAAGGTTGACAGGTCTTTGTTTTTTCACAATTTTGCCCACAAAGCTTTTTTTTATTTTCCATCCTCCGGTCCTGGGCGGGAATCAGACAGCGCGAAGAGGATACAAAGACACAACATAATTAACTTAAACAATCCCTACTGTTCATCAAAAGTTGTGATTTGGCTACGCTGGGTGCTCCTGCATCAGGATAATCCGGAGACCTCACGGAAGTATAAGTACTTCACATTGTTATTACAATTGCCACACAATACGATTATTAACATTTAGCTTGAACAGTGAGAAAGATCACGCTTCAAACATTTTTCATAAAACCAACAATCTTGTTTGACAAAGATTAAACATTTATCTTACATATATGTCGTTATATATTATTTGCCATCATTTTAGATGCAAAAATTAATCTTAACGAAAAATAAAAGTTATGTAGAAGTATCATATAAGCACAAAATGATAACATTTTATGTCAATAATACTTTAAACATAACTTCCAAAAACTTTTTAACAACCTGAAAACCATTGTCGTCCGTAATGAGATTTCAGCGTTAAATGTGATACCAGCCTGATGTTAAATTCTCTCCGGTAGCACAATGCCTTCGGCACAGTATAAATTGCGCCTATCTGGTTGTTAGGGGTTATAAAAATAAGCGCTAAGGAGATATAAATGGCTGATAAAAAGGCTACGTTGAACATAAATGGTTCAGCTGCTATCGAACTAGACGTACTAACGCCGACCCTAGGTTCTGAAGTGATTGACGTTCGTACCCTCGGCTCAAAAGGCTTCTATACTTATGACCCAGGTTTTACTTCCACTGCCTCCTGTGAGTCGAAAATCACCTATATTGATGGCAATGAAGGCATTTTGCTACACCGTGGTTTTCCTATCGATCAGCTTGCAACGGAATCGACCTACCTGGAAGTCTGTTACATTCTGCTATATGGCGACCCCCCCACTCCCGAAGAATACGAAAAATTTAAAACTACGGTGACTCGCCATACTATGATCCACGAACAGATCACCCGTCTGTTCCATGGTTTCCGCCGTGATTCCCATCCAATGGCTGTACTTTGTGGTGTTACAGGCGCACTGGCGGCCTTCTATCATGATGCTCTGGATGTCCATAATCCTCGCCACCGTGAAATCACGGCTTACCGCCTGCTGTCCAAAATGCCAACTGTTGCGGCAATGTGTTACAAATATTCCCTTGGACAACCTTTCGTTTATCCACGCAACGATCTGTCTTATGCTGCTAACTTCCTGCACATGATGTTCTCAACACCGTGTGAGGAATATAAAGTTAATCCAGTATTAGAGCGCGCTATGGATCGTATTTTCATTCTGCATGCAGATCATGAACAAAATGCGTCAACGTCAACGGTACGTACTGCGGGTTCTTCTGGTGCCAACCCATTTGCTTGTATCGCTGCGGGTATTGCATCCCTGTGGGGACCAGCACATGGTGGAGCAAATGAAGCCTGCTTGCGGATGCTGGAAGAGATCCAAACAGTCGAACACATTCCTGAATTCATTGCTCGCGCCAAAGACAAAAATGACTCTTTCCGCCTGATGGGCTTTGGTCACCGTGTTTACAAAAACTACGATCCTCGCGCGACAGTGATGCGTGAAACCTGCCATGAAGTGCTGAATGAGCTTGGTCTGAATGACAGTCTGCTGGAAGTGGCAATGGAATTAGAACGCATTGCCTTGCATGACCCCTACTTCATTGAGAAAAAACTGTATCCAAACGTTGATTTCTATTCAGGCATTATCCTGAAAGCTATGGGTATTCCGTCGACCATGTTCACCGTGATTTTTGCTATTGCCCGTACGATTGGCTGGATTGCCCACTGGAATGAAATGCACGATGAAGGTTTGAGGATCGCCCGTCCACGCCAGCTTTATACTGGTCACACGCAACGCGATTTCAAGAGTCAGCTGAAAATTAATTGAATCAATAACACTATTCATATCCGGTCAGATTCCGGCATATTTTGAATAGCGTATTTCTGCACCTCTTATGTCAGTTTTTATTCTGATATCAGGGGTGTAGTTTTGTTTTATCTCTTTGAACCCGCCATATATTCCCGTGGCGGTCTCCCCATGATTTTGCGAAAAAATGTCACAAATGCACTATCATTAGCAAAACCGAGTTCCTGTGCAACATAGGATAATGTTTTATTCTGTGCCAATAACTCTATCGCCTTTACCAATCGCCATTGCTGCCGCCACTGTTGATAATTCATTCCTGTCTCACGCTGAAATATTCGGGTAATGGTTTTCTCACTGGCGCCAATATAAGTAGCCAGTATGTGTAATGGTGATGGCAATTGATCAAATGACAAATGGGCTAAACGCCGATCAAAAGGTAGCGGCAATAAGGTGGGTTCCCTACGTGCCTCACGGATCTCATCAAAAAATAGTGCTAACAAATTTGCTCCTTTTCCCTGATACCAATTAGAATCCAAAGAAGATGTCGCTATACGCTCCAAAAGGGCCTGTAATAGTGGCGTGGCTTCTAATACTTCACTTTGCGTCGAAACAGAAAATGCCAAGTAACTAGAATTTAAATAAATAGAACGATAACCTACCGAGCCATGCATTTCTGCCCGATGCCGTATCCTGGGGGGTATCCATGCCACTCTGGTTGGAGGCAGAACAGAAATTTGGTTTGCCAGTGTGATCTTGATACAGCCCCGCTGGGTAAACAGCAATTGCCCCATATCATGTTGATGAAAACCAGAATCGTGTTGCCCCATCTCTGCTGCGATCCCGATCACAGGCATATCCAAGCTATCAGGATCAAAATAATCACTTTGTTGCAACCACGCCATGTTGATTCCTTCTGATTTAATGTCCGATTAAATAAACAAATAGTCTTTATTATCATAAAAAGACAGTAACCATACTGCTAACCTTTCACGCCATGACTTATCAGCAAAAGAAAAAAATCATGCAAACTAAACCATCACTTTGGCTCGCTATTGCCTTGATGATGTTCCCACAGATCGTAGAAACCATCTATAGTCCCGCATTAACCAATATTGCTGCTGGATTTTCCGTCAACTCAGAGCAAGCTGGCCAGACATTATCACTCTACTTTTTTGCTTTTGCCCTTGGTGTTGTCGTATGGGGACGTATGTGTGATGTCATTGGCAGACGCCCAACCATGATTGCTGGTCTATCACTCTATGGTCTCGCTTCCCTGCTGGCATTATTGACACAACAATTTTGGTTATTACTCGTTGCCCGAATGCTGTCCGCTTTCGGAGCCGCCGTTGGCTCTGTCGGCACACAGACCATTATGCGTGATACTTATCGTGGGGAAGAGTTAGCGCGGGTTCTTTCCATCATGGGAATTGCCTTAGCAATCAGTCCTGCTATTGGTATGCTCAGTGGTTCAACATTGAACTATTTTGCTGGCTATAAGGCCGTCTTTGCTGGGTTAATTATTCTGGCGGTTATCCTGATCTATTGGTCTATTACCCGGTTACCAGAAACCCGGCCAACTGACGTAACAAAAGTGGCTTTATTCAGCACAGTCATTATGATGCTTAAAGATATTTCAATTTGGCGAAATGCGTTTTTGATCGCACTTTTTAATCTTTGTTTATTCAGCTATTACCAATTAGCGCCATTTCGTTTCCAACACTTTGGATTATCACCGAAAATATTTGGTTATACTGGCTTGTTATTAACTTTCGGCGTTGCATTAGGCGCACTATTAAACAAATATCTATTAAAGCAACAATGGATATCAACCCAATTAGTTACCCTTGCCTCATTAATCAGTTTATTCAGTGGGATCGGTGTATACCTGCTCGAAAATAGCTGGCTCTTTATTTTTCCAATATTGGGAATAGTTATCGCTTATGGACTGGCGATCCCGAATATTTTAGCTACTGCATTAACTGACTATTCAGACAGGTTAGGTACAGCGGGTGCTTTACTTGGGCTGTTTTACTATTTGCTGCTGGGACTTGGTTTGGCATTGGCAGGCTGGGGGCAGACATTAGGCCGCGTATTAATATGTTGTGGGATCGCAATGATGATTTTATCTCTCTTGCAAGATAAAAAGCCCCAACTGCCAAAATGGCAATAAAATCCAGGGGCTATACCAATCCAACTTCTGGATGCGTGTTATATTTCCCCGCGCAGCGGGGAAATATAAGGCCTCGCGTCGTCTTGCGGATTGCAACTTGAGGTTTATCGAGTACATATAAGTTACTAAAAAATCAAGCCGGATTAGGAATATCGATAAAAGTCACATCCAACCCATAATTATTCGCCAACCATTCACCGAGCGCTTTGATACCATAACGCTCTGTCGCATGGTGCCCTGCCGCAAAAAAATGCAGCCCCATTTCACGGGCAACATGGATAGTTTTTTCCGATACCTCTCCTGTCACAAAAGCATCAACGCCAAACTCAGCCGCCTGTTCAATAAAACCCTGGCCGCCGCCTGTGCACCATGCCAGTGTGCGGATCTCTTCCGGTGCATTATCCCCACAATGCAGGACCTTTCTCTCCAGGCTTTTTTCGAGACGTTCAGTCAATTCTGCCGGCGTAACAGGCTGCTCAAAAACACCATGAGGAAGAAGGGAATCAATCTCGCCGATAACCTTTACACCCATCTGACGTGCCAATCGGATATTGTTACCCAAAGCAGGATGGGCATCTAACGGAAGATGATAGCCATACAGGTTGATATCATTGCAAAGCAGTGTTTGCAAACGGCGACGCTTCATGCCACGGATAACCGGAGATTCATTCTTCCAAAAGTATCCATGATGAACGATGACAGCATCTGCCTCAAGACGAACAGCTTCATCCAATAGTGCCTGACAAGCTGTCACGCCTGTAATGACCCGTTGAACATGGGGGCGGCCTTCCACCTGTAATCCATTGGGAGCGTAATCTTGAAATTCACGGATCTTCAATTCCGTATTGAGCGCATGCTCCAATTCAACATTGTTCATCACATTCCCCCTATCACTTAGCATTTTCTTCATCATAAAAGACATACCTGCCATGGATTAAGTCAAAATAGATTGGTTATAAATCCAATATAAAACAAAACACCTTGCCAGCATAAACCGACAAGGTGCCAAGATACTATAGTTCAAATGTTATATTCAAAATGCCCGGTTAGGCTACATCGTCATGCAATTTTAGTGATTTCGATATCTGACGCCGTTTCCGAACTTTCCAGCCATACTGGCTTATCACTGGTTTTTAACCATACTTTATGCAGATAGCTATAAAAGCGGGCACGATCATGACGAAACAGCATAACAGGAAGCGCAATGACACCCAGTGATATAGCGCCAATACGTCGTAAGAGAATCTGATGCCAAGAGTATGCACGATAAATAGACATTGATACCCCTCATGGGCTTAACCTTGTAATATGCCTAAAATTTTATCCGATAAAATGAAAACTGACTACTCATCCGACCACTTTTTAGTGATATAAATTACCTTTTTTCTCTGATTGCGTAATTTAATTACAAAATTATACTTAAACAGAAACAAAACAAACAAATTGAAAACAAAAAATTAACCCAACATAGTTTGCTACACTTGCCTTATCGTTGAATTCCAAAGATCATTTATACTTTTTTACGCTTTCAGAGACCCTTTTAATAACTTATTTGTATGGTATTTCTATGCTGTAACTGACTATTTCTTGGAGAAATAAGCAAGGAGATACACCACCATGAATATCTATCTGATCCTTGGCATTTTTCTGGTGACGCTATTACTGGGCTACCTAATTTATGCGTTATTGAATGCGGAGGATTTCTAAATGGCAGTATCCGCTTTTTTACTGATTGCCAGTTTCCTGCTCATACTATTTCTATTGGCCAAACCGCTTGGTATCCTGATTGCCAGACTCGTCGAAGGAGAGCTGCCTCCCTGGCTAACCAAAACAGAAACCTTCTTATGGCGTTGTTGTGGCCTGCAAAAACCGGGCAGCAATGTTAAAGAAATGAACTGGTGGCAATATGCTCTCGCTATCCTCATATTCAATATAGCCGGGCTATTACTCCTGTTTATGCTGCTGATAAACCAAGGTCACCTGCCACTGAATCCACAACATTTTGTTGGCATGAGATGGGATCTGGCACTGAATACCGCGCTCAGTTTTATCACTAATACCAATTGGCAAGCTTATAGCGGAGAAAATACCCTCAGTTACCTGAGCCAAATGGCCGGATTAACTGTTCAGAATTTTCTGTCTGCGGCAACGGGCATTGCCGTGGCTTTTGCCTTAATGCGGGCGTTTTCCCGTCAAGGCACTAAAACAGTGGGAAATGCGTGGATAGACATTACACGCATCACGGTATATCTCTTACTTCCGCTTGCGATCATTGTATCTTTATTCTTTGTCAGTCAAGGCGTTATTCAAAACTTTTCTCCCTATGTCCTCATCCATTCCCTTGAAGGACAACAACAATGGCTCCCTATGGGACCCGTTGCTTCCCAAGAATCCATAAAACTTTTGGGAACCAATGGCGGCGGATTTTTTGGTGCCAACTCAGCTCATCCATTTGAAAACCCAACTGCACTCAGTAACTTTGTTCAGGTTCTGGCTATTTTTTTGATCCCCAGCGCCTTATGTTTCGCATTCGGTCTGGTTGTTGGCGACAACCGTCAGGGATATGCCCTGCTGTGGGCAATGAGTATTATTTTCATTATTGCCACCGGCGTGGTGATGTCTGCCGAAATCGCAGGCAATGCCCATCTCATCCATCCCAATATCGGTAACCACTTTAATATGGAAGGCAAAGAAGCCCGCTTTGGTATCCTTGCCTCTTCTCTCTATAGTGTTGTGACGACAGCCGCTTCCTGTGGGGCCGTAAATGCAATGCATGACTCCTTTACCGCGCTGGGTGGCATGATACCGCTCTGGTTAATGCAGATGGGTGAAATTATATTCGGGGGCGCAGGTTCCGGGCTTTATGGCATATTGCTGTTCGTTCTGCTTGCCGTATTTATCGCAGGCTTAATGATTGGCCGGGCACCAGAATACTTAGGCAAAAAAATCGATGTCTATGACATGAAAATGGTCGCACTCTCGATTTTAATCACACCTTCGCTGGTTTTATTAGGGACTGCTTTAGCAATTTCAATCGATGCAGGTCGCAGCGCTATCGCCAATCCCGGCGCTCATGGTTTCACCGAAGTACTTTATGCTTTCTCATCCGCAGCCAACAACAACGGAAGTGCTTTTGCCGGACTCAACGCCAACAATGTTTTTTACAACCTGTTGTTGGGAATAGTCATGTTTCTTGGACGCTTTGGCATCATTCTGCCTGTTCTGGCAATCGCGGGTTCCATGGTTAACAAAAAACGCCAGCCGATTAGCAGTGGCACCTTACCGACCCACGGCTCGCTCTTCATCGGATTATTGATTCTGGTCATTTTACTGATTGGTGCTCTGACGTTTATTCCTGCTCTGGCTCTTGGTCCTATTGCAGAACACCTACAACTTTGGCCGTGAGGTTGAGAGAGTGAGGTAACGCATGAAAAACAAACAACAAGTACTATTTGAACCCACTTTAATTCGCCATGCCCTAATCGATTCGTTAAAAAAATGCCATCCGGCTCAACAATGGCGCAATCCGGTCATGTTCGTTGTCTATGTGGGAAGCTGTCTGACCACCGCCTTATGGATAGGCCTATTAGTGGGACAATTGACAGGCAGCGCACTCTTTACCGGCACCATTGCACTCTGGTTATGGTTTACTGTCCTGTTTGCCAACTTTGCGGAGGCACTGGCCGAAGGGCGTAGCAAAGCTCAAGCCGCCAGTCTGAAAGGCGTAAAAAGAACCAGTTTGGCAACCAAACTGGCCTCCCCCAACCGTGAGGCAACAAAAGAAAAAGTCACTTCTGACACTTTACGCAGAGGCGATATTGTGCTGGTGGAAGCCGGAGAAATTGTTCCTTGTGATGGAGAAGTTCTTGAAGGAGGAGCTTCCGTTGATGAAAGTGCTATTACAGGAGAATCGGCCCCCGTTATCCGCGAATCCGGCGGCGATTTTTCCTCTGTCACCGGAGGGACGCGGGTTTTATCAGATTGGTTAATCGTCGAATGCACAGTCAACCCGGGAGAAACCTTTTTAGACAGGATGATCTCAATGGTTGAAGGTGCCAGACGACGTAAAACACCTAATGAAATCGCTCTCACCATTCTGCTCACTGCACTAACCATTATTTTTCTGCTGGTTTGTGTAAGTTTGCTGCCTTTTTCCTTGTTCAGTGTTCAGGCTAACCAATCTGGTGCACCGATTACACTTACTGTTTTGATTGCCTTACTGGTTTGCCTGATCCCCACCACCATTGGCGGGTTACTGTCAGCTATTGGCGTTGCGGGTATGAGCCGGATGTTGGGAGCCAACGTTATTGCTACCAGCGGACGAGCCATTGAAGCCGCTGGGGATGTCGATGTTTTGCTACTCGATAAAACGGGCACTATCACGCTAGGAAATCGTCAAGCATTCCAATTTTTACCCGCATCGGGCGTAACGGAACGGCAATTGTCTGATGCGGCTCAACTCTCTTCTCTCGCAGATGAAACACCGGAAGGGCGCAGTATCGTGATTTTAGCAAAACAACGTTTCAATATGCGTGAACGTGATCTGCGAGAATTAAACGCGACATTTGTCCCCTTTTCCGCCATGACGCGCATGAGTGGTGTCAATATGGGTAATCGTATGATCCGCAAAGGCGCTGTCGATGCGATTCGTCGCCATATTGAAGCTAATCATAGCCATTTCCCGGATGTGATTGACCAATTGGTACAACACGTTGCGCATAAGGGGGAAACCCCCTTGGTTGTTGCTGAGAACCAGCAGGTTTTGGGCGTTGTTGCCTTAAAAGATATTGTGAAAGGCGGGATTAAAGAGCGCTTTAGTGAAATGCGCAAAATGGGGATCAAGACGGTCATGATCACGGGTGACAATCATCTCACTGCCGCTGCAATTGCTGCCGAAGCAGGCGTTGATGACTTTCTGGCAGAAGCCACTCCCGAAGCGAAACTCGCCCTTATCCGCCAATATCAATCCGAAGGGCGTCTGGTTGCCATGACGGGTGATGGTACAAACGATGCGCCAGCGCTGGCACAAGCAGATGTTGCCGTTGCCATGAATTCAGGCACACAGGCGGCGAAAGAGGCAGGCAATATGGTCGACCTGGATTCCAATCCCACCAAGTTGATCGAAGTTGTCCATATTGGCAAGCAGATGCTAATGACCCGTGGTGCTTTAACCACATTCAGTATTGCCAATGATATTGCTAAATATTTTGCCATCATTCCCGCTGCCTTTTCAGTGACGTACCCACAACTTAATGTGTTAAACATCATGCACCTGCATTCTCCAGAATCTGCGGTACTGTCTGCGGTTATCTTCAATGCGATAATTATCATCTTTTTACTGCCATTGGCCCTAAAAGGCGTCAGTTACCGCCCAATGAATGCATTGTCACTCCTGCGCCGGAATCTATGGGTATATGGGCTTGGTGGCCTGCTTGTGCCTTTTGTAGGTATCAAGCTTATTGACATATTGCTCACTGCCTTAATGTTTAACTAACGATCTTTTAACGACAGCGTATTTAAAAACCGGTGCATCAAATAAGGTGATGAAAAATGATCTGGTTACGTTCTTCCATTGTTCTGCTGGTATTTCTTAGCTTAATCACGGGAATTGCCTATCCATTACTGGTGACGGGAATAGCAGAATTTTTATTCCCCTATCAAGCTAAAGGATCGCTAATAGCGCAGAATGGCAAACGGGTTGGCTCCGAATTAATTGGTCAAAATTTTACCCAATCCATCTATTTTCATGGGCGACCTTCCATGACAGCCGAAAAACCGTACAACACCCTGTCATCCGGAGGCAGTAATCTCGCAATAACCAACCCTGTATTGAGCAGCAAAATACATCAAAACATTATCCGGGTGCGCTTATTTAACCATCCCGGAAACTATCCAATCCCTGTTGATTTAATCATGGCATCGGGTAGCGGACTCGATCCCCATATATCCCCAGAGGCGGCTGAATTCCAGGCTCAACGTGTGGCGATAGCCCGTCATATGCCACTTGCCGTTATCCATAAACTGATTGAGCAACACATTCAATATCCCCTGCCGGAATATATGGGGCAACCCATCGTCAATGTACTGGCACTGAATCTGGCGTTAGATAACCTGAACCAAAAAGGCAGATCAGAATATGGAACACAATGAACCGCCGCGTCCTGATCCTGATGAATTGCTGACACTGGCAAACGAAAAACCCCGCGGCAAACTAAAAATATTTTTCGGTGCTTGTGCGGGTGTCGGCAAAACATATGCCATGCTGCAAGAAGCTCAACGCCTGCTGGCGCAGGGTTTAGATATCATTGTCGGTGTTGTTGAAACTCATGATCGACAAGAAACCGCTGCCTTACTGAAAGGGTTGCCCCGATTACCTCCCAAATATTTCCACCATAATGCTCGCCGGATAGCCGCATTTGATATTGATGCCGCCCTTGCCCGCCATCCGGCCATTATTTTGATGGACGAACTGGCATTCAGTAACCCGAAAGGTTGTCGCCACCCGAAGCGCTGGCAAGATGTCGAAGAATTATTGGAAGCTGGCATTGATGTACTGACGACCGTCAATGTGCAACATTTGGAAAGTTTAAATGATGTTGTCGGCGGCATTACCGGTATTCGCGTTCGGGAAACCGTTCCTGATCATATCTTTGATCAGGCCGATGATGTTGTTCTGGTCGATCTGCCGCCAGATGATCTGCGCCAACGGCTCAATGATGGCAAGGTTTATATTTCAGGTCAGGCTGAGCGTGCCATTGAACATTTTTTTCGCAAAGGGAACCTGATTGCCCTGCGTGAATTGGCGTTGCGTCGCACGGCAGATCGCGTAGATGACCAAATGCGCGCTTTTCGTGATACCCGAGGAAAAGAACCCGTATGGCATACGCAAGAGAATTTACTGCTGTGTATTGGCTACAACGCCGGCAATGAAAAACTGGTTCGAAAAGCAGCCCGCCTGGCAGCAAAACTCAACTGTAGCTGGCATGCCGTTTACGTTGAAACCCCCAGGTTACATCGATTGCCCGAAAGCAAACGACGTACCATTTTGCAAGCCTTAAAACTGGCTCAAGATCTGGGCGCTGAAACCGCAACACTCTCTGATTCCGATGAAGAAAAAGCCATCCTGCGCTACGCCAGAGAGCATAATCTGGGTAAAATCCTGATTGGTCGCTATTACAATTCACAGGTAAATTTCTTTGGCTTTAAATGGCATCGTGACTTTTCAGAGCGTCTGGGAAAACTCGGTCCTGATTTGGATTTGATTATTGTTGCGTTGGAAAATAAAAAAAACAGAGACAAAGGGCCAAAAGATAACCGAACATTTAATAATAAATGGCGAGTCCCGATTCAAGGTTTTTTGATGGCTACCGTACTCTGTGCCCTCATTACCCTCTTTTCCCGAACTTTCTTGCTGACCCTCGATAAAGCCAACCTGGTCGCACTCTATCTGCTCGGCGTTGTCATTATTGCGCTGTTTTATGGCCGCTGGCCATCTGTCTTTGCGGCTTTTGTCAATGTCATCAGTTTTGATCTTTTCTTTGTCCAGCCACATTGGTCATTGGAAGTCAAAAACATACAATATCTGCTCACATTAGCTGTAATGCTGATTGTCGGAGCCGTTGTTGGCAACCTCACTTCAGGTATACGCTATCAAGCCAGAGTAGCCCGTTATCGCGAACAACGCACACGACACCTGTATGAAATAACGCGTACACTGAGCAAAGCGCTGAACGAAGAAGACGTAGCCCGTATCAGCTATCACTTTCTATCCAACAGCTTTCAGGCAAAAACAGGTCTGCTGCTGCCAGATAGCAACCAGCATTTATATCAAGTGAAATCCACTAATGGTGGTCAGATGCAGGTCGATGAAGCAATCGCCAAATGGTGTTTTGAGAAAAAACAGCCTGCCGGCGCAGGGACGGATACATTACCGGGAGTCCCTTATCAATTACTGCCTATCGCTACGCCCTCGCAGGTTTTTGCCGTTCTGGCTATTGAATCGCCTAACCAGCGCCAGTTACTGGTGCCGGAACAACAACGGCTATTACAAATCTTCACGGGACTCATTGCCAATGCGCTGGAACGCTTGTACCTTACCCGCAGTGCAGAATCCGCCAGGTTAGAAACTGAGCGGGAACAACTGCGTAATTCATTACTGGCAGCACTATCTCACGACTTACTTACGCCATTAACCGTACTATTCGGGCAGGCTGAAATACTGATGTTGGATTTATCGACAGAAAGTTCGCCCCATACCCAACAAGTTAACCAAATTCGCCAGCAAATTCTCAGCCTTTCACGACTGGTCAATAACCTGCTTGATATGGCACGACTGCAATCAGGTGGCATTCAGCTTAATCTTGAATGGTATCCATTGGAAAAAATTGTCGGCAGTGCCTTGCGTGCTCTGGAACATACCCTCAATCGCTATACTGTAGCACTTTCTTTACCTGACGCTTTATTGCTGCATTGTGATGCCGTCTTACTGGAACGTGTTTTTATCAATTTGCTGGAAAATGCCATTAAATACACTAACGGACAAACCCTCTTAGGCATAAAAGCCACAATCGAGGAAAAACCTGATCAAAAACAGGTGCATATTGAAATCTGGAATGCAGGCTCAGGCATTCCATCAGGGCAAGAAAAACTGATTTTTAATAAATTCTCACGCGCCAGCAAAGACACAGCCATATCCGGTGTCGGGTTAGGTTTGGCAATCTGCCGATCCATTATTGAAATCCACGGCGGAAAAATATGGGTGGCTAACAATAAAAAAGGGGGGGACAGTTTTCATTTTCTTCTACCGTTAGAAGACTCGGCAAAAATTGAAAATGCCCCCAGAGAAATATGAGTATGGTTAACGTGAATACAGCCAATGTCTGTACGGTTAAAACCATGTATTGCTCACATCAAAAATAACCCCATTTTTTGCCGGATTTTACTCCTTCCTGCGCACAGGCAAACCTGTTCCACGCATTCCTGCTTGCGGCAGAACCAACACGGCTGCCGACCATGCAGGCATGGTTACCTCACCATTTTCTGTTATTTGTATTCCCGCCGCTAAAGATGTTTCACCTAATTCACGTTGAATAGCGTTTAATTTCAATCCGTTGATATTAAGATCTTGGACAGTCACAGGCCAAGGTGCAGCGTTAATAACGATGACCACACCATCAAATCTTCGGTCATAATCACGTGCGGTCGTGTTACCATCATCAATCGTCATCACCAATAACCCCATTTTCTGATGAGGGCCAACATTGGCAAAATCGACCCGTTGCCTGACAGCCTCACCATCACCAAGTGTCATCAATGGTGAAAATTGACGTAACCGCAATAGCTCCTGATAAAAGGCCATCATTTGTAATAATTCAATTTGACCCGGTTTTTCTGCCTGATTTTTTACCCGATTAATCAGTGGATAATTTTGGCCGTCGTTACCACGTTCAGGTAGCCCCACATCATAGTTATTGTCTTTATAATCATAACTAACTCGATTAAACCAATCGCCGGCGTCATAAGAATCACGGGTAAATGATTTTGAACGCAATAACTCTGAACCCTGTTGATCGAAAGCCAGGCCTTGCCCAAGAAATACCGTTGCAAGAGAGAGCGCCTGCATCCGAACCCTTGTCATCAAATCGGCTTCTTGGGCGGCTTTATAGCTAATAATATCCCACAATGTTTGATTGTCGTGCTTAGATACATAATTTAGTACTTCAGTAGGATCTGACGCATAACCCGCAGCAGTACCCTTATAATCAATTTCTCTGCCGGTTTTCACATTTCCATCTTTATCGATTATGACGAAATCAGCCAAATTGCCAGCCATGCCAAGACGTACCAGATCCCATAAATGACGAGCCTTATCCGCATCTAAGCCAGAAATTTCGTTCGGCAATATTCCGCCACCATTTCCTACGCCCTGATGACGGCGAATACTGTCAGCAACATCAAAAGGCCCACCTCCACGTACCGCATCTCGCAATCGGTCAGAGAAGGTTCCAATGCCACTCCCCTTAAGATTAACTTGTGATGCGATTTCAAATCGATCATCCTGCCCAGAATGCCAGCCCTCGCCGAAAAAGTAGATCGATGGATTAATCGCCCGTACTTTTTCCAGTGCCGATATAATTTGCGCTTTAGGGTGATAACCCATTAAATCGAATCGAAATGCATCTACCTTATAATCTTTAACCCAGGTCACCAGCGAGTCTTCAATCAGTTTGGCAAACATACGACGTTCAGGCGCAGTGTCAGCACAACAGGTATTATTTTCTACATTGCCGGTTATTTCATCTAAACGGTGGTAATACCCAGGCACGATCTTATCCAACACCGATGTCCGGGACGCAGGGCCTGCCGCATCGGTATGGTTGTAGACAACATCCATGATCACATTCATCCCTAATTGCTGTTTGATAGCCTGTATCATGGAGCGAAACTCTTTTATACGACCGGAACCTTCTGGATCAGTAGCATAAGAGCCTTCCGGTACTGAATAGTGAAACGGATCGTAGCCCCAATTATAGGAATCCGTCCTGGCCACCATCGTATTTAATTCTTGTACCTGCGGATTATTGATATTGTCATCACGCCGCAACTGCTGCAAAACTTCCCGTACGGTCAATGAGCTGTGGCAATAACCCGCAAAACGGCTATTTTTCACCATGGGATTGACCCGACATAGACGTTTAAAAGAGTGATCAAGATCAGCCACCTGATGACTAAATTCGTTAATGGAAGCGTTATCGAACACAGGCAATAACTCCATATGAGTCATTCCCGCCCGGCTCAACGCTTTAAGGTGTTTGAACATATCGCTGTTCTTGTCGGTCAGTGCCAGGTATTTACCGCGCCAATCTGCGGGTATCGTACTATCTGTAACGGAAAGATCACGGATATGCGCTTCATAGATGGTCATGCGGGCAATATCCGTTGGTGTATTTTGCGGGTGTGGTGTCAACAGGCTATCCCAATTTTGTGGTTTCAGTGACGCATCATCCAAATTGACGATCTGGCTATATTCTGAATTGGTAGACAGGCTATAAGAATAGGGATCGGTCACTTCATAACGTTCCACATGACGGGAAGAGGGATGGTAGACCTTTAAGGCATAACGATAGTAAGCGCCAATCAATTCCTTGTTACCCTGCCATGACCAGGAGCCGCTCGCAACATCACGCGCCATGGAATGATTGGCGACAATTTGTTTATCTTGATTATAAATAATCAGGCCAACCGCCTGGGCAGTCGGTGCCCACAAACGGAAAATCACGCCTTTTTTGTTTATCTGCGCCCCATATTCCAGTTTATCCGCCGCATCGGCGAAACGCTCATCCAATACACCCGCCGTTTGTACCTGAGTTGCCGATATTAGCAAACCTTGCTCATCGGCGGCCAAAGCGACCAAATCTCCGGTCAAAGGGAGATCAATATCTGTTCCCTCTGGCAGACGGAATGCTGCCCATTTTGCCAGATGAGGAAACTTCCTTGCCATCTCTTGACTTAAGTTCGTCGGTGTTAACGTCAGATATTTATCGGTAAAATAACCTTGCTCATTGGACTCTACTTTATTGTTGTGACTGTAATATAAGCGAACAATAGGTTGGCCAGCCCCACCTGGCCATAATAATGTTTGTCGATCAATCCAATGTGCAGAGGCCTGAGAAATTTCTGGTTCAGAATGACAACGATAGATTTGTTCACTGCCAGATATGTTCTTCAAACTATGTGCCATCATTTCCTCCTGGGTTTTGAACGAATGATTTTTATTTTGTATACAGCTATCCTGTACGCAACTTGTCAGTGATAAAATAAATAGGTTGCTAAATACAATAAGATAAACCTTTCTCCAAAAGACAGATTTCATAGCCAAACCTTTTTAATAGAAAGATTACATTAACCATTTTATTTTTTAATAAGATGAAAATAATGATTAGACATTGTATTAGATAAACTCACCTCATCCTTTATTAATAAATATCAGGAGTAGATTAAAGGATGAGCTATCTTCTGTGATATTAATTAATTGTGCTTTCATATAATTAAAAGTCACGGTAATTTGAAAAATAAAGCGCATAAATATTTTTAGCATTTGAATGGAATTATGCATATTCAGATCAACAAATTTAGCCTATGATGCATTCCTCTGATACCACACGTTAATATCAAACACAGGGTTAATTGAATATGAGTACATGGCTGATTTATGCCTTACTCTCCGCGCTAACGGCAGCGCTGGTCGCTATCTTTGGCAAAATTGGGTTGCAAAATTTGGATGCCAATACGGCAACCGCCATTCGTGCCGTCATTATGGCACTGTTTTTGGTAGGCGTTGTCGTTGTACAGGGAAAATTGAATCTTATCAGCGAAATTGTCGCCAATCGCAAGGCATTTATGTTTATTCTGTTAAGTGGTATTGCTGGCGCCCTCTCCTGGTTATTCTATTTTCTGGCGATCAAACATGGCAATGTTTCCCAGGTTGCTCCTATCGATAAATTGAGCGTGGTATTTGCCGTCATTCTGGCAGTCATTCTATTTGGTGAGAACGTTTCGCTGGTGGCATCTGCGGGTATCGTGCTGATTACCCTCGGTGCTTTGATGGTCGCTTTGGGATAAAAACAAAGAAGCCGCAGCAACTGCTACGGCTTGTATTTTTACCAGCCAGAACCCGCCAGAAATAGAAACCCGTTAACCCGCAGTAAATACCTGATTGACGATTTCCTGGGCCTCATGTTCAATTTTTTCACGATGCTCCGCACCAAGGAAGCTTTCGCAATAGATTTTATAGGCCTCTTCCGTACCAGAAGGACGGGCGGCAAACCAACCATTATCACTCATTACTTTCAAGCCACCAATGGAAGCGCCATTCCCCGATGCAGTGGTCAAACGAGCGGTAATCGGATCACCTGCCAATCTATCGGCCTTAACCATTTCCGGTGATAACTTGGACAATAATGCTTTTTGCTGATGAGTCGCCGGAGCCTGAATACGGCTATAGCTCGGAGTGCCAAATTTGGCCGCCAGTTTGTTGTAACGTTGCTGTGGGTTCTCACCGGTCATTGCCGTCATTTCAGCCGCCAACAAACAAAGAATGATGCCATCTTTATCGGTTGACCACGGAGTGCCATCAAAGCGCAGGAAAGATGCCCCGGCACTTTCTTCTCCACCAAAGCCTAACTCGCCTTTATATAACCCATCCACAAACCATTTAAAACCGACGGGAACTTCTACTAATTCACGCCCCAGATCAGCAACAACACGATCAATCATAGCGCTGGAAACCAGTGTCTTGCCCACGGCAATATTTTTCGGCCATTGTGGGCGGTGGCGGAATAGGTAATCAACAGCCGTTGCTAAATAATGGTTAGGGTTCATCAAACCCGCTGGCGTAATAATCCCATGGCGGTCATAGTCAGGATCATTGGCAAAGGCTAAATCAAATTTACCACGCAGCTCCAGTAACCCCGCCATTGCCCAACGGGATGAGCAATCCATACGGATCACGCCGTCATGATCCAGTGTCATAAAGCGAAATGTCTGATCGACCTTATCATTAACCAGAGTCAGATCGAGATTGTAATATTCTCCAATCCGCTGCCAATAGGCAATCCCAGAACCGCCCAGTGGATCAATACCAATCTTTAAGCCTGCTTGCTGGATAGCCGCCATATCCACAACGTCACCGAGTGCAGTGACATAAGGTTCAATCAAATCACGGGGATGCAGATAGCCACTTTTTAAAGCCTGTTCATAAGAGATACGCTTGATGCCACGAAGAGCCGTTTCCAGTAATTCATTCGCACGCTGTTCAATGATGGCCGTCAGATCGGTATCGGCTGGCCCGCCGTTAGGGGGATTATATTTAATACCCCCGTCTTCTGGCGGGTTATGGGATGGCGTGATCACGATACCATCAGCCAAATTTTTTCCCTGGCGGTTATGGCATAAGACGGCATGGGAAATGGCAGGCGTCGGTGTAAATCCATTATTTTCCTGCACAATGACATCCACGCCATTCGCCGTTAACACCTCCAATACGGAGATAAATGCGGCTTCTGAAAGCGCGTGGGTATCTTTACCCACATAACATGGCCCTGTAATTCCATGTTGCGAACGCATTTCCACAATGGCCTGCGAAATAGCCAGAATATGCGCTTCGTTAAAACTATTGCGGCCAGCACTACCACGATGGCCGGAAGTACCAAACTTGACCTTATGGGCCGGATTTTCAGAATGGGGTTGTAAGGTGTAATACTGTGAAGTGAGTTGAGCGATATTGATTAAATCATGCTGCCGGGCGAGCTGCCCTGCTCTTGGATGAATGGCCACTTTATTATTTCTCCTGGGAGACCGCACTGACTTACCGCCAGCGCAGTACTAATAAACTAAGCGATTGTATTAGTAGTAGAGCAACTAACTGAATTAAATAGTGCCACACACTTTCTCAATCAAATTTGCCGGAAACTTCATATCCTGCATAATATGTTCGATCATGCTGCGTTTACGGTCAGTATTGGTATTGGTGATCACCCAAAAAGGCGTACCGGGAATATGGCGTGGCTTCGTTTGCTTACCGCTAGCCAACAAAGTGTGTTCATCACCGGCGAAATAGGTACGGGTACGGCCATGCATCGCTTCTGTCGCTTTGGAAAAGCTTTCACTGTTCAAACTATATACTGTAGACAAGATCAGCATAAAGCGTTCAACCGATTTTTTCTTTTCAGCGTACTCATCCGAAAGTAATAATTCACGAATAACGCGAACAGCATCACGGGAACGGGCAACTGGGGTTTTAACAACAGGTGCAGGAACGTTGGCAGGCTCTGTCTTTTGTACTGGCTGCCCGGCGTCTAACTTCAGTATGCGCCGTAAAATATCAGATGCACTTTCACCGATATGCAGAGTTTGGCTTGCAATAAAGCGGTAAAGTTCTTCATCAACTTCTATCGTTTTCATTTCTATCCAGTACTGTTCTTAATGAAAAAATTATCTTGAGATTATAAGATATAATGCCACAAAACAAAACAATTAAACTTTCAATAACTTAAAGTGATTCTTTTTAAAATTGACAATCTTTAGGCAAGCGACTTTCCTTTAAAATAAATCAATTAGTTACAACTCGTTCATCCTATTGAGTTTGTCACAGCTCACGTATCATGATATTAAGCATCTCAATATTAAACATTGGATAAATGGTATTAAATTCAGGCAAATCATGAAGTCAAATTGTCAATTAAATTATCATCTTCACACTGTAGAAAATCTGCAATCTTCAACCCCCGTGGTCTTGATTCATGGGCTTTTTGGAGATTTAAACAATTTGGGCGTATTGGGGCGTGATCTACAGCAACATTATCCGGTGATCCAAATTGATGTACGTAACCACGGTATTTCACCCCGTATGGAAAATATGGATTATCGTGATATGGCGCGGGACGTCCTGGCACTGCTTGATGAACTAACCGTGTCCAAAGCCATTATTATCGGGCATTCCATGGGGGGCAAAATCGCCATGACCATGACGGCCATTGCGCCGGAACGGATTGAAAAGATCGTCGTGATTGATATGGCTCCCGTCGCTTACCCGGTTCGCCGCCATGACCGCATTTTTGCAGCATTGAACAAAGTCACGGCTGCCGGTGTACAAACCCGACAGGCCGCGGCAGATATTATGCGTCAGGATATTCGGGAAGAGGGCGTTATTCCGTTTTTATTGAAATCATTCCGTCAAGGGGAATGGCAATTCAACCTGCCTGTTTTGCAAAAAGAATATGAAAAGATTATCGGTTGGGAGACTATTCCGGCATGGCACGAACCCGCCCTGTTTATCCGTGGTGGAAATTCAGATTACATTACAGAAGAATATCGGGAAGATATTATCAGCCAATTTCCACAAGCAACAGCATGGGTTGTCGCAGGTTGCGGGCATTGGGTGCATGCAGAAAAACCAGAAGCTGTACTCCGGGCTATTCATCGTTTTTTAGGCACAAAATAATGAAGAATATCAACCCATTGGAATGTGGGTTGATAAAAAAGAGTCAATATAAAAATAATTATATCTAATTTATTACTGGCACTTTAATATACAACAAAGAAAAACAGTCAGCCATTATTACACCAATATTAAATAATATATACCAATCCAACTTCAATATGCATGTTATATTTCCCCGCACAGCGGGGAAATATAAGACCTCGCGTTGCTTTGCGGATTGCAACTTGCAGTTTATCGAGTATATCCTACAGATAAATAAAACATCTTAATTTTAATTAAGGACAAAATTATGAAAGATAACATCTTATATAATCCTATTGCTCATCTCTACGAAGTTTTTTCAGACTCCAGTGCTCAAATAAAAATAGTCACTCGTACCCTCCTCAATCTGGCAGGAGATGTAAAAGGAAAATCGGTGTTAGATTTAGGATGTGGATATGGCTTATTTAGTCGGGAATTCAGAAATCGTGGCGCTGCAAAAGTGATTGGTGTTGATATATCAGATAAGATGATAGAAATTGCTAAACACAAATCGCAACAATATAACGATGGTATAGAATATCATATCAGGGATGTCAGCAAAATGGAGTCATTCGGCAAATTTGACCTGATAGTTGCCGCCTGGTTATTTTGTCATGCGGAATCACTTGAACAACTTGAAAATATGTTTCGTGTAATTGCAGATCATCTTAAACCTTCCGGTAAACTCATCGCTTATACATTTGAACCTGATTATCGTTTAGAAAAAGGAAACTATGAAAATTATTGCATAAAGGTTCTAAGTGAAGAGCCTGTGAAAGATACAACTCTTGTGAGGGCTGAATTTCTGACTACCCCACCCAGCCCTTTTACTATGCATCGTTGGAGCCGTGAACAATATAAAAATGCCATCACTAAGGCGGGATTAAAATTCGAGTGGCATAAACCCATGCTATTGGAAAGTGATATTGAGCGTTATCCACCCGGTTTTTGGGATGATTTCCAAAGAAATTGCATTGATGCAGCCTTTGTTTGCCAATTATAATAAAATAATCCCCCATGACTATTTTAGGGGGATTACTTTATGAAATAGTTTTTTTAGCTACCAAACTCACAAAAACTTCCATAACGCAAATGATATAACTTACTGATATTATTTATGATGACATTTTTATTATGCCCTGCTTTATTTTTATATTCCGTTATTTAATAGTTATATATCCGATAAACTTCAAGTTTCAACCCACAAGATGACGCGAGGCCTTATATTTCCCCGCTGCGTGGGGAAATATAATACGCATCCTGAAGTTGGATTGGTATATCCCCTGAAAACCCTCACGATAAAATCACTTAATTTTACAGCGTAACCTTCGCGTAAAAAACAACCCTATTTATTATCCTTATTAATAAAAATCATTATAATAATATACTTTCGTATAAGATTTTTTGTGATTGAAAAACGAATAATTTTCTGATTAATAATATTATTGAAATAATAAGGTAACTTATATTTCTTTTATTTTTATTCTAATTTAAATAATTATATAATAAATGAGATCTCTATGAACATTTTAAATAATAACACAGCAATTTCTAACGACACATCAGCAGCGTTACACTTACTTAATCAAACAATGGGGTATTCTTATCAAGCCGCACTTCGTGCTGCCGCAGTTCTTGGGGTAGCCGATCATTTGAACAACGGGCCAAAAACAGTGCATGAACTCGCCAAAACTGTCGGGGCCCAAGAGCAACAACTACACCGAGTTCTGCGGTTGCTTGCCACACGGAATATCTTTCATGAAACTGAAGAAAATCAGTTTTCACTCACACCAGCCGCAGCGTTCCTGCGCAAAGACACACACCACTCCCTCCGAGCCGCAGTATTGATGCTGACTGACAGGACATTTTGGCAACCTCTTGGTGAGATTGTAGAAAGTGTCCGCGGCAATCCCGCCTTTAAACACCTCTACGGACTGCCTTTCTTTGATTATTGGGCGCAGACGGACACACCGGCTGATGATTTTCACGCCGGTATGTCCTCAATGTCTAAAGTGGAAAATTTGTTCCTGGTGAACAGTTATGACTTCCCGAAAAATGCGACAGTTGTCGATATCGCTGGCGGATTTGGTGGCCTGTTATTAAGCGTATTACAGGCCAATACAACTCTGCGAGGGATCCTTTTCGACCAATCACACGTACTGACCAGACATCAACTTGACGCACTAGGTGACGATACGCGTTGGGCGATTGCTTCTGGCGACTTTTTCGAGTCATGTCCTCAGGGCGATATCTATCTGCTCAAGTACATTATGCACGACTGGCCTGATGAACAATGTATACGCATCCTACGCAACTGCCGACAAGCGATGTCCCCTGACGGCCGGGTACTGATAATGGACCCCGTAATCCCTAATGGCAATGTTTCGCACGCAGGTAAGGAAATGGATCTCCTCTGCATGGGGATCTACGAAGGGGGGCGCGAGCGTACAGAGGATGAGCTACGACAATTGCTGGCTAACGCAGATTTGAAACTCAATCGCGTCATTGATACCGGCTGTTATATTTCGATTGTCGAAGCCATTGCAAAATGAATGCCTTCACTTAAGTCAGCCGGATAAAACGTCCTTAATTTCAATATAGTTAAAATATAGGAAATAATGATGTCTTTTCAAAAAAGAAGTCTTGCGATTGTCGGAGGCGGGGCCGCGGGCGTGGCAACATTCATCGCAGCAGTGCAACATCGTGTGGCACAAGCCATTTATATTATTGAACCCGGGCCTGTTGGTCCCGGTATGGCCTTTTTCAATTTGGATGACGATATACTCTGCAACACCTCGGTTGATACCATGTCCGTCGTGGCCGGTAACCCTCTGGACTTTCTGGATTATCTGCATAAACGTGGACATATCGTTACACCAGAATCTTTTGTACCACGGCAATGGGTCGGAAACTATCTGAATGAAAGGTTCCTGGAATTTAACTCTGTCGCTCACAAGGCCGGTATTGGTGTTTTCCATATTCCTCATTTATTCAGGCAATTGAAGATAAATTCACACCGCTGTTATACGCTTTGGCACGGTGACGTTCTGACGCCTCAATCGCTGGAAGTGACCGATGTCATTTTCTGTACAGGCTTCGGCTCTTCTCGTATCCCTGAGGTATTGAAACCCCACCTGACTCATCCAACTTTTATTCACTGCCCCTACCCAGAGCAGGATATGTTAGCCAGAATTCCCTCGCAATCGCAGGTATTGGTTATCGGCAGTAAACTTTCAGCCATCGATGCTGCTATTCTTCTCTGCCGTGAAGGCCATCGCGTCACCATGACGTCGCCATCAGGAGATATACCCGCTGTGCGTTCGCGGTTTATGCGAAGCTCAGGAACCTTCTTTGAGCATGAAAACATAATGTCAATAATGACCCGTAAGGGGAATCTATCGAACCATTTTTTTCCTGACTCATTGAAACATGCCTACCTGAAATATTTCTACCGCGCACTCGACAAATACACAAAAATACCCTGGCGAGAACAGTTTTCTAATGCCAATAGTTATCGGGAACGTCTGCGTGAAGAAATCGCTATTGCCGAGCAAGGAAAGAGTCAATGGCAAGATATGATAGTCAATTTCATGGATGTCATTAATGAAGTACATTTAAATGATAAAACCTATTTCGACGGTTCATTTCATCCCAACGTCGAAAAAATGCTTCATCGATATATCACCGCCATTGCTTTACCCAATGCACGAAAACTTCTGCACTATATGGACAGAGGTTCTCTGATCATTCAGCAGGGAGAAATTCTAAATGTTGTTATAGAGGAAGGAGAAGTCAATTCCTGGTTAGTCAACTTAGAGCAGGATTATCAAACGTTTGATGCTATTGTCGCGGCTGTTGGTTATCACCAACCTGACTTTGTCATTGACGAGGATGGGAAACTTGAGATTGACACTCACGGCCAGCGTTCAGAACGCGCCATATCGATCTCATCAGAAATGATTGCCATCCACCCTGACCTTAAGGAAAAGGAAAGTATTTGGTTTGTCGGAACGCCTGCGCATAAGCGGTTATGGGTGCCCAATGCCCTCGTCGTGGTAGCGAATATTGCAACCAGGGTGATTAAGAATATGTTACAAACAGATGTTCAAGCCCCATCTGCTGTTGGTAACCACGAAAAAGAGCTAGAAATCAGCACATAATTTTAATCCGTTCGTCTAACATGGATTTTCCTTAAGGTTTTAACACCGAAAAGGAAGATCCATGTTAAGCAGGGTTCATACAATCAGCGGCATCGTTTATACGCGATAAACTTCAAGTTGCAATCCGCAAGACGACGCAAGGCCTTATATTTCCCCGTTGCGCGGGGAAATATAACACGCATCTTGAAGTTGGATTGATATAATCCGCAATTAAAGTCAATGCCAATAACACATTAATTGAATAATGGCCCACATTCATGCATGGGCCATTTTGTTAACTAAGTTCAGTGAATAAAACTATCAGGCTAGTTTAGACTTCCCGTTGAGGGTATCAGACCAAGCCGTTATGACGGTTGATTTCGATTTACTATCAAGCGCATCAATAAAGCCGCTATCTCCCATATTAGGCGCGAATCCACTCATGGCCTGCACCAGAGAATCGACTGCATTGGCAGAGAGTAACGTATATTCACGCTCGCCCTGTGCATCTTTATCCCCCATTTGGGTGATGATATCCGCACGGTTACCCTTGAAGTAATCATTAAAAGTCACAGAACCCAATGCCTCAAACTGCTCCTGTGCCGAGGTATCTTTGAAATTACGCTGAGTCAACAGAACCAAATCGTAGCCGCTGCGCTGGAACCACAGGTTTTGCCAATTGATGTCGTTGAACATAATCTTGTCGCCTTGCTTGATATCTTCAACCACGTTATCAATCACATTACCGTTGACCACAAAGCTATTTACGCCCGTGCCACCTTTGAAGCGGTTTTGATATCCTCCCAGTACCAACAGATCATCACCATCGCCGCCGTTAAGCTGGCTGAACTTAGATACCACATCGGCAATCAGGTGATCGTTACCTGTGCCCCCATTGATAACAGCGTGATAACCCATCAGTTTGATAGCATTGTCACCTTCCTTGCCATCGATCCGGTTATCGTTGCCGAAGACCGTCGCAAAGTCGTTCCCTTCGCCCAAATCAACCTGATTGTTATTGCCAATGGCGACAACATAATCCTGATCTTCCCCTGCATCAATGCGGTTAAAGTTGCCGGAAGCCACGATATAGTCACGTCCCTTGCCGCCATCAATCACGCCACCTTCACCGAAGACAAAGGTCTGATCATCACCATCTCCCATGTAGGCGTAGTTAATCCGTCCAGCCAATACAGCCACATCGTTGCCTGCACCGCCAAACATCATGTTTTCACGCCCCATCAGAACACCCATATCATTACCTTCACCCCCCGTGAAGATATTCGAGGTGCCTACGGAATAGAAGACGTCATCACCACGGCCGCCCCAGAAGTTGTTGTTATCGCCCAGATAGGCACCGAGATCTTTGCCGTCACCCCCCCAGTTAAAGTTGTAGTTACCCAAAGAAGCGTGGATGTCACCATCGCCTTGCAAATGACCACTCTTACGCAGGAAGTCGAAGGTTTTATCCTGCATGTTTAGCAAATCGGCTGTCAGGTTCTCTTTCAGGTTAGTGGCCAGCGATTTCATCTCAGCCTGCTTATCCCGGTTAAACAGCGTGGCAAACAAGTTCGGCAGGTTCAGGGAAGTCAGGCCAAAGGCGCGTTCTGCCTGTGCCTCTGTCGTTTCCGGGGCTGATTTATCCCCTTCACTGATAGAGATATGCCCTTCCTGACTCTCATCAGGTGCTTTGGCTTTCAGGCCGTGGCTTTCCGCAAAAGATTTCACCCCATCAGCTCCCATATTCAAGCCAGCTTCTAAACTGTCGAGCAATTTGTCTGGATCTGTGAAGGCTTTCAGTTGGTCACCACTGAATTCACCGATGATTTCCAGCATTTCACGCAGCATAGCAACGCCATCAACAGGCTGGCCTGAGCGGGAGACGATAGCGCCTTTCGCGGTATAATCCACGCCAAAGATATCCGCCAGCGTGGTATCCGCACTGACACCTGCCAGATTGCCCAGCAATTTATTTTTGAGCTGACGTGGCAAGTCCGTTGGGCTAAAGGTAAACGTGGTTTTTGCCATACCCGTTGAGGTATATTCCTGTGTCATCAAACCAAACAGCGATCCCAGGTTGGTATCCAGAATCGACTGGATATTGTCACCGAACATCAAGTTCCAGTTACCCGTCGTGATCTGAATATCAGCACCTTGTCCACCCACGGCAAAATTGAAGGCCAGTTTTTCATTCGCTTGACGGAATTTATCTGCCCGACTGATTTTACCCATTTCCGGGGTATTACCCTTTCCACTCAACCATTGGTTGTATTTCTTGTTCAACGTGCTTTCGAGATCATTTTTCAGGCCACGGCTGCTACGTTCATTTTGTGAGTCGAGATCAGTCAGGGTTCTATAATCCACACTGCTGGTCAAATCGAGACCAGACAAATCACTGACATATTTCTTCGCACTTTCCAGTGTCCATTGCTGGTTTTGGGTCGCCAGCCAATCTGGTGAGTTAAACTTTCCGGCAATGTTTTGCAGGACACCAGAAATACGGGCTGCACCATCAAATGGGTTAACCAACGGTGGGGTTGGAATGGATTTTTCCAGCATGACGATCAGATCGTTACTGCGCCCCATATTGAAGCTGATGTTGCGGTTACCGACAAACAGTTGTGCCCCTTCCAGTGCCTGATAACCGGCAATATCAACGCTGTGCTTGCTGTCACCATTGCCAATGTGAACCATCACATTGTTATCACCAAAAGCCAGAGACTTAAAGCCACCTGTACCAACCTTGATGCCTACGTTAGTCGTGCCCCAGTTAATCGCCGTAAACTCACCATCACCCGCCTGTACCTGAATATTGCCGGAATAGCTCAGTTGGTTATTGGATGATGCCGCCACTGAAGGGTTATCTACCGTATTGCGTTGTTTTGGTGCATGGAATGCCTCTTTATTATCGGCAATCGCACCTTGCGCTTTTGCATCCACATCTGCCTGACCGACACGGGACAAGTTGATGTCACGTTCAGAGATACCACGACGAACGCGTTCGGAGTGGCTTTCCACTTCACCCTTGTCATTCCACCCCAACACGAGCTTATTATCCGTGAGCTTGTGAACCCACTGTTCTTGCGCATCTTTCGTGTATTTACGGCCAATACTGTCTACCGCAACTTCACTGCTGCGCGCCGATATGGTGGTTTGGATACCCTGCTCATCCAGTGCTGAAATAAAGCGACGGGCAAAACCATCCCGTTTGTCATCACTGATCAAGGAACAACTGACAAGGCTGATATGATCAGGCATGCCAACCTGTTTGAAATCAGTACTGAACTGTTTCAGTTTCAGGGCCAGTTCATCTGCACTGTAACCGCTGACGCGCGTGTGGTTTTGTAGCGATTTTTCACGGCCATGCCCCACAATCTGCCAGCGTAATTTGCCGGACTGTAATTTATCGGCCAAGACAGCCGGATCACCATACACCACGCGGTATTGACCATGAACATCAAGCTGAACAACCACAGTGGAATCCGGGTGCTTACCGGCCAGATTCGCGGCAGCTTGCGCAACAATAGGATCATTTTCAGTCTGGATAATGATCTGACCAGCAAAGCGACTGTCGCTACTTTCAGGCTGGGATTTGACCACAGCATTTTCCCAGGAATTGACGTTCTGGTTATTCACATGAATATGACTTTCCAGCGAGTCATCACCTAACGGTTTTTTCACGCCATGAGTTGCATCAATCTCGGTCGGTTTCTTGATTGGGGTATCATCAAACACTGGCAGTGCTAAAATGTCTCGCATCGTGAATTTAACATCCCACTTTGGACGATAAGTTGCCAGAACCGCACCATCGATGACGACTACACGCTCGAAAACACTTTCCCCTGCTGCATTTTTTTTCAGTTTGTAGCTTTGTGCCATGTTTAGATCGGATTCATCGAAGAAACGTGTCACGTAAGCGCCAAACTTCTCCGCCGACGAGAATTCAACAATCCCCACATTGGGATCATAGAAACCATAAACACGATTTTCATCGCTGCCTTTCGCCCACGCCGCCATGGCATGATCTGGACCATCCAGTTCAAGCAACACGGATTGACCTTCTCTATTTCCGGCGGTAATTTTCTGGACGACGCCATCGACAGTCAGTGCCTTCGTGTCTTCCAGTTTCTCTTTCCACACTTTGATGGACGTATCTGATATTGGATTCCTGGCATGGAGTGCGGCCAACGATCCCAACAATTTATTTGCGTTGGCGTGTTCAGTGGCAGAATACAAATCTGGATTGTTAAGTACCGCTGCCGCAGAGTACATTTTTTCCAGCAATTGACGGGCAACGCCATCCTGTCCCTCATTTTCAAGTTGTTTCGCAACCAGAACCAACTTCGACAGTGGGTCACAACGTCCGCCAAAACCATCATTTGACAGATTCACCAATAACAATTGTGGTGCCTGTTGTTCACTCGCCTTAGTATCAGCAATACCTGTTGAAACGACATCACGGAACAACCGATTGTATTTTTCAGCTCTTGGCTGGAAGGTGATTTTCAAGGCGCGGCTTTCAATTTCCCAAGCCAAAGCCCCTTTTTGCTCCAGACTCCAGTTACCTTTAACCAGCAGATCTACCAATTGCTTGATATTCATGTTTGGACGGAAACCATCCACCACCTGTTCTGCATGGCCTTGTTTGTAACCCGCCAGAAAATCTTCGGTTGTGCGAATATCTTTCAGCTTCTTACCTGGGCCGGCTGGCTGTGGTTTTATTGCTTCACCATAACGTTTCAGGTCGTTATTAATACCTTTGAGAACTGTTGATTCGTCAAGCTGCGGTTTTATATCAAACGAATCATTTGCAATCTGCCCTGCATTGGGTTGGTTGGTAATCTTCTCTGCCGAAGCCTTGAGTGTGAATGTGCCATTTTTCGCATTAGCAACGACTGTATCGATATTCGACTGCACAAGGTGTGCCGCCTGCTTGAAATTGTGACTTTCAACTTCAACCCGGATTTTCTCACCTTTCTTCGTCGTCACTTCCAACGTCACGGCATCGTTACCATAATCAACTACACGTCCCGTTACGTTTGCGCCCAGCTTAAAAGGCTTACCTTGCTCTTTTAGCGCCCGCAATACGTACTGTTGTTCACCGGCACGTGCCTGTTTCCAGACTCCGTCATACTGCGTAATGGTGTCATCTTCAAACGTATTGTAGTTAACGTAGAAACTTTGACCTTCCTCGCGGCTGGCTTCATAGGTATACGCAAACTTGGATTGATATCCCGTTATCACTCCCTTATGGAAAGAGTCCATAAAGCGTTCAAAGTCTTTATAGTTATCAAATGACTTGATGCCAAGGTTAGGATCATAGAATGACCAGACAGTTTGTTTTTCCTCTTTATGGACAACAACGGCCATAGCGTGATCTTCAGACATAAAGGACATATAGGTCGTCTTATCCACATTCCGCAGCTTCTCCATGACGCTCTCATAGCCAGCAATATCATTGCTCATTGAGCGGTCAATTCGATCTCCCGTCAGTCCATTGGCTTTTAATTTACCGCCGTAGGCTTGGTTGGCTTTCTTGCGGTCTTCCCAATTGGACAGATTTTGCGTCTGGCTATACTGCATTGATAGCAGATCTTGGATTGCCGGACCGATATGTTGGCGGCGATATTGATTAAGCAAAGAGGCTTCAATCGAATTGATATCACTCTTTTTATTCACAGTATTCTCATTGTAGGCGTTGACCGCATCGGTCAGCCACAACAAATACGCTTTGCCACCACCCAGTCCATGAACCCGTTCTTCCATCAGGTAACGGCCAGACAAGGCAAAACAGATGCCTTCCAGAAATTCTTTTGACTCAACGTGATTCCCATTAGTCAGGAGGACATTGCCAATTTCGGGTACAAGTTTCTGAAGATTATTGAGCAGAACCCCTGTCTGAGAGAAATGGAGTGAATATTTATCCAACGCCTTTCCACCAGATTTCATATCAAACAGGATGTAAAGCGCTTTTTCCAGCAAGCCGGCCTTCACGCTACCATTTTCATGCCTAGGTTTGGAAAGTGTCGAGACAATCAGATCAGCATATTGGCTCATCAGCCCACTGTCTTCATGACCATAGAAGGTCTGTTCACCCGATACCTGATAACCCGCCACAGCCAGTTTAGCCCGCAGTTTTTCCCCTTCCTTGCCCAATCCTTCATTATCGGTCAATAGCATGATTGGCGTCTGTTTCGAAATGCCTTGCAGATTTTTCTCCAACGAGAACTGACCATTAACAAATTTAGCCAGCCCCGCCGTGATCCCCGCAGGGTTCGGCACTTCATGGGCGGTAATCGCTTTGGTCATACTTGGCATTGGCCTGTCAAGCAGCAAACCAGAGACGGCTTGTCCATTGCGCTCAGCATAACGGGCAAGATCCGCCGCAACAGCTCCCCCCATAGAATAGCCATGAATAATGATATTTTCAGGCTTGATGCCACGGTCATTAACCAAATAGCTGAACATGGTACGGGCATCCTGATAAAGCCCTTTTTCACTTGGATGACCATCACTGGAGCCATAACCCCGCATGTTCACCGCCAGCATATCCACACCCTGTTTTTGGTATTGATTTTGGATAATGTTGGCTTGCTCTTCCGCAGATGAGCCGGAACCGTGGATGAAAAGCACGACTTTTTTCGCCGGACTCTGTTCTTCCTGATCTTTTTGAGTACCGTTGTGGTAATAACCCGTTAGACGCCCAGCTTCACCCTGTAGCGTGATCTTATCCGCTGTACCCTGAGTGACTGCCGCATCCAATATTATTTGGGTGTGATTATCAACGTTACGGCGATCTTCTCTGGAGCCATAAAGCGCATCATTCAGGAAGCGAGTCACTGGATTGAATAGTTCTCTGTCACGCGGTGGCGTACCATCATTATTAATGGCAACTTTTTCACCACTTCTTGGTGTAATATCTGCCAATACCAGCGATTCCTCCAGACGTACACTCACTTGTGACAACAAATTTTGGAGCGCAGGAACGCGTTTTGAATCTGGATGCCCCTGCAAATAGCTTTCAATCTGGTGAAGCAGGTCGGTTAATTTATCCACTGCCTCAAAGTCATAATCTTTGCTGGTTTGCAAGGTATTTTGGTAATTGCTGAGGGCATCTAATACATTGCGATAACTATCACCCAGGATCTTGCCTTTAACATAAGCCGCTTCCTGTAACTCTGCCGCAGACATCAAATCGGTTTTTGGTTTATAGCTCCAGCTACCGTCTGCTTTTTCAGCGATAATGCGGGTACGCCCGTGATCAAAGGAAACAATGCGATCTTTCACCAGATGCAGCTCATCAGGCAGTTGGTCGTAATTGTTATAGTTGGCAAGAATAAAACGCTCAATAGATTTAATTTGAGCAGAATCTTTTGGATTTTCCAGCATGATAGTTTTGACGCTATCACTGTTATTACCCGGCCACGGACGGACTTCAAAGCCTTCTCCATCAGCTTCACTCACCAGCAAATTGCGTTCTGTACGCAAACCATAGAATGGCAGGGCCTGATTCAGCAGGTTATCGATGGCACTGGTTTTGATATCCAGATTAACCAATGTATACGGCTCATACTTTTCAGGGTTCAATGCAAGCAGCCTTTCCTGCTCTGCAAGGCTCAGGGAATCAAAACGTGCTCTTACAAAAACTCCCGCGTCAGTCAATCTGCGGCCAATGGATTCAGGGGACATCCCTTGATATTCTTTGGCCGCTTTATCCAACAAACGAATTTCCCCGACCAAGCCTTCACGCTGTAATTGACGCAATACAGGTAATTCAACATTCCAGAAGTAGTTGCCAAGACGCAACCCGCCTTCCGCAATGACATAGACATCATCACGTGACCCGGTTGCATAAAGGGAACTCCAGAATCCGGTATTGCTGTATGCAGAAGCGTTAATGACGGATTGCAAGGCTTTCTGTTCCTCAATATCAGAATCGAGGAGTATGTCGCCACAACGCATCAGCATCTTGTTCAGATCAATAGCAAATTTGTTACCTTTTACATCAATATCGTAAACCACCTTCTTGCCATCAGTCTGCACTGCATCAAGAACTGAACGGTATTGTTTGAAATTTTTGCCAGACCAGAATGAAACAATGCTCTTATCACCATGTACAGGTTCAAAGCTATAACCATAACTTTCCAGCCTTGAGACGAATTCGACACGCTTATCCCAGTCGTAATCGATTGTGGCATCAACAAATAGTTTTACCAGTGAAGTAACCTGATCTTTCGGTACGCTGTTTTCAGTATTATTCAGGTAGCCTTCAATAAAAGTGACCATTTTCTGTCTGAGTTCATCCGGGATATCTGCATCCACGCGAGCAAACCCCGGCACAGGAATATATTTTTCCGTGGCAAGTTCGTTGTCACTATCCAACCAATGGTAAACATTAGCCACTTTCTGTGCCCGGCTTGCGACAGAACCACCAGAAGTATTGACTGAATCTGGCGGAATCAGGTTTTCACTCAACGCTTTCAGGCCACTGAGATCCAGCCCCGAAATTCTTGGTGTGTCCCTGCCCCATTCAGTCACTACAGCCGAAGGTTGGCTAACTTCCTGATTGTCTGACGTTTCGTTATGAGCAGACGTTAGGCGAGATCCGCCAGACACTTTTTTAGCACGTATTCCTGCATTGATCTGCAAGCGGTTTAAGGCCTCTTTGGCATCGTCAAGTTCGTTCAGCTCTTTATCCAGCTCTTGCAGTTTCTTGCTGAATCTGCCATCTGCCGGAACAGTCAAATCAGCATTGATATTACTCTTGGATTTTTCTGCTTGTTCAATGTTTTCAGAGTAATTCGCTTCATAAGCTTTGCCGGACAGACCGCTGCCTGTTGCACCTGTACGAACCGGTTTATGGTTGTCATCCAGTTTTGAACCCTTGGCATCATGTTGTACTTGCGCGGTTTTACTGTCTGCCGCAGAGACTTCATGCTGACCATGCTGCTCTGCTTGTTGTACTGCCAGATTACCATCATGCTCTGCCCGCTTAGCTTTTAGCTCACGATCAAGGGCTTCTTTCTCCTTGCTTCTGGCTTGGATAAGTGCCGTTTCTATATCCTGCTCGGCATGTTGTTGGTTTTGTTCAGCCTTAAGTGTGCCCACTTCTGATTTAGCAACGGCATCCTTGGTATCGCCCAAACGCGCTGCTATCGCTGCCTGGATATTATCCAATTGATTCTGCGCAGTTTCACCCGCCCGATTCAATCCGGTTTGAATACGCTGCTGTAAACCAGCCGCGAACTGATCACGCCATTGTTGACCTGATTCACCCTGATAGGTGGCATGGATATCCAGTGTTTCCAGCCCCTTAATCTGCGCCAGCATCTCATCTGTCACCGCCTGCGCTTCTTCCTTGATGGCATTACGCTGGCTCTGCCCGTTAGTGTTCAGGGCATCCAGATCGGTGGCTTCCAGTTGTGACTGGGTGCCGGCAATCGCCGCCAGTTGTTTATCTTTTTCCTGAGCCAGACGTTGGCTATCGGCTTCTGCTTTTTCCTTGTCCTGCAAGGCGTTTTGTGCCGCTTTATCCTGTTTCACATGGTCAGCAACAGACAATTCAGAGGTAGCAACGACGTTATCCAGAACATAACCCAAGCCATCATCTAAGCCGGTTCCAGAAAACATCAGCAGGTTACTGCCTGCCATGGCGGTTAAAGTCAGGGTCTGGTTTTGCCACTCACTGTTACCATCGGCAGCCGAAAAAACAGCTTTGCCATTCCAGCTCACTTTCAAGCCATTATCCGCAGAAATACCAGCACGTCTGGCAAAATCGAACTTAACGGTAATTTTTTCACCCTCCGTCAAATTCTTAATAGTCTGACAGATAGAGGTATTACGGTTGACATCAAGCTCACTGACCCGCTCACCATGCCCTTCATCACTCAGTCCATACGCCTTGGCCGAATAGCTGGCTTCAATGCCATAGGTGGATGTCCATCCCTTGTCGCCCTGTTCGAAATCACCATTGACAATCAAATTGCGTGGCTGATTCGTATTCAGGTGTTTTTCATCGCCAAGTCTCTTCTCGATCCCGGCAATATTGGGGGTATCAACACCGGTCACAGAACCTTTCAGCTCTTTCGCCAAATCCGAACTGATTTCATCAATTTCTGTCAGTTTGAAACCATTCAGGGAAGCAACTTCCGGCAGGTCAATGGCGCCTCGCCCTTTATGGGTTCCTGAGGTATTGGCTTCATCGCCATTTACCAGATAATTGATGCCCTGACTGCCCGCGCTGCCCAGAACGGTCTGTTTGATATTGTCAAACAGTGCATTCAATTTATTGCTCTGGGTATTGCTTTCCGCCACCGCAAGGCTATAAAAATCACCATTACCGACCTGAATTGCCACGTTGTTGCGGGCATAAGAGGCGTTGATGTTCAGGCCATCACCCACACGGATATTGGCATTACCCGTGCCTTTCATGACGGAAACATTCAGGCCGTCACCCACACGGGTATTGACGTTGAGTTTACCCCAGGCCACATTGACGGCAACCCCATCACCGACTTTGGTATTGATATTCAGGTCGCCATGAACCGCTGTCACGCTAAGGCCATTCCCCACCGTGGTGGTGATGTTGCCTTTCCCTTTGGCCGCCGTCACTTGCATACCATCACCCACTTTAGTGACGATATTGCCCTGGCTCCATAACGCATTGAAGCTATCCCCATCGCCGATTTGGGTCACGATGTTGGCTTCGCCCTTGGTGAGCACAACGTTACGGCCATCACCGATTTTGGTGATCACGTTCGCCTTGCCCCAGGCACCGGTATAGTCATTACCATTGCCGACATGGGTTACAATATTGGCTTGCCCCTGAACAACGGCAACTTCCTGACCATTGCCCACTTTAGTAATGATATTGGCATCACCTTTGGCAAAGTTATAGCGATCACCGTCACCAACTTGAGTCAGGATATTGGCTTTGCCCCAGGCAGCATTGACGCCCAATCCATCACCCACTTTGGTGATGATATTGCCTTCACCTTTGGCGAACCCGACCGTCGTGCCGTCACCAACATGGGTCATGATATTGCCGATTTCAGAAATCAACAGGCCAACCGCGGTTCCATCACCGACTTTGGTCAGAATATTTCCTTTGCCAGCTAGCACGGCTGCCGTTGTGCTATTACCTTCATGATTAACATGGGTCACCACATTGGCTTCGGCAGCGGCCACAACGCCCATAAAATCATTGCCGACTTTCGTCACGATGTTGGCTTTGCCTAATGCCAATACCCCCGTTAAACCATCACCGACATGGGTCATGATATTGGCTTCACCAAACATGGCCGACAGCGTGGTGCCATCACCCTCTTTCGTCATGATGTTGGCTTTACCCGCAAACAACCCCATGCTGGTGCCGTTGCCGACATGGGTATAAATGTTGGCTTCACCCACCATCAAAGCTGCCGTCAGCTCATCACCCACTTTGGTCAGCACATTTGCCCCGCCAATCATGGCCGCGAAAGTGGAACCATCACCAATCTGGGTAAAGATATTGCCTTTGCCAATCATGGCAGACAGGGCATCGCCATCGCCGACTTTGGTCGCAATATTACCTTTGGCGATCATCAGGGCAACACTCTTGCCATCACCCACGTGCGTATATACGTTACCCAGTGCCAGCATCAATGCCAGTGCATCGCCATTGCCCACTTTGGTGAAGATATTGCCTTTACCACCCATCAGCGCCCAGGCATTGCCATCACCGACATGGGTGAAAATATTGCCTGCACCAATCATCGCCGCAATGGTTGTGCCATCACCCACTTTGGTGAAAATATTACCCAGCGCGCCCATCACGCCCAGCGTTTGTCCGTCACCAACATGGGTCAGAACGTTACCCAGCCCTAACATAATGCCAGTCGTATCACCGTGACCCACTTTGGTCAGGATATTGACTCCTCCCAGCATAACGCCGGTGGTTTTACCATCCCCCATATGCGTCAGGACATTACCGCCACCGCCCATAACGGCCTGAACATCACCCTTACCCTTTTTAGTCAGGATGTTGGCACCACCCAGCGCAATGGCCGATGTATTTGCCGAACCGGGATCCGCCGTTTCGTTATTGCTGATATGGGTAATAATATTGGCGCCGCCAAACATGGCTGATGACAAATCGCCTTCACCCACTTTGGTCAGAATATTGGTGCCACCCGCCAGTATGGATGAGACATTGCCGTTCCCCATTTGGGTCAGCACATTGGCACCGCCAATGCCTGTCCAGAACGCATCACCATGACCGATTTGGGTATGGGTATTGAAACCACCGCCCATTGCGATACGGCTGTTGCCATTGCCTTTATGAATGGAGATATTGCCAACAGCCAGAAGATGAGCAAGATAACGGCCATCGCCAACGCGAACCAATACGTTTGCTGCGCCACCCGCCTTGACGTTCAGATCACCATTTTGGCTTTGGTGCAGTAAAACGTTGGCAATGCCGGCACCATCGAAGTTCAGGTCACCTTTCTTGCCTTTTTTGATGATGACGTTTGCCCCACCACCACCGTCAAATGTAGTGTTACCGAATTCAGAGCTATGCTTAATCACATTCGCAATGCCCGCTCCTTTAAAGCTGACATTGCCACGGGTCACGTTGGATTTGATGATATTGCCACCACCGGCCCCGGCATAATGAATATCACCCGAACTGTCACCGCCGCCAGTGGCTGACCTGAACAGCTCAAGATCACAATATTCATGCAGATCAGGCACACGGCCGGAATTTGTGCGCACCGTATTCACACTGTAATGAAGATCACTGAGCGAATAACTGCCGGCTCCCATATCGTGGTAACCATTGGCATAAGAGATATCTGCGTTCGCCAGATTAGCTATATGGTTACCTTCTTTATACCAGGGGCGAGCGATATATTGCAGCGTTCCTGTTTTGGGATCGTTCCGCAGCTCCACCACCACAAACTTGGTGTGTTCGCCAAGTTGCTTAGCATAAATATAGGTGTTTAGCCTCCGGTTGGATTTGACCGCTTTTACGTCAACCGTGGTTCCATCACGGTAAATGGCATAACCGCCCATTTTGGCATCAGATAAAGTGATATCTGCTGCGTCAATCTGGACACCATTGCCATAATTTACCCACTGGTTTTCCGTCAGCTTTTTCTCAACCGCATGAACTGTTACCGGTTTCCGCTGTTCAACGGTCAGGTTTGACAACGTGTATGCGCCATCTTCACCGACTGAACTGAAGCCTCCCTGAGTCGAGATATCTCGTTTTTCCAGCCCGTTAAGATGTTTCCCTGCTTTATACCACGCGGTCGAGATGTATCTCAGCTTACCCGTTGCGGGATCATTGCGCAGCTGGACCTTGTTGATTTTAGTGTGAGTCCCATCCTCAAACGCAAACAGGTAAGTGTTTGGTTCCCGCACTGATTTAAACCCTGTCACCTGATGGGAACTGCCAATCCATGAACCACTCAGGGTTGCTGTTGTCAGCACAACCTCTTCGGCCTTGGTATATTCCATTCCTTCGCTACCGAAGTCATTGGCGGTTCCCTTACGGGTAATTTCGTTATAAGCACCGGCACCCGTGAAATAGATATCACCCTGTGCAATATCGGAGTAAAGGCTGTTATAACCGCCTGCGCCTTCAAACCGGATATCTCCCTTGGTTTCAGAATAGATATCATCGACCTGACGGATACGTTCAATACGGTTAGATGCCCCTGCACCACGTAACGTTATGTCGCCACTTTTACCTTTACGGACAATAGTGTTGGCTACTCCCGCGCCCTCAAAATCAATGTTGCCACTCTCAACTCTGGAGCTAATGATATTTGCCGCGCCAGCGCCCTTGAATGTCAAACCACCAGTGGAACCTTGATAACGGTTAAACCAAGTACGATCGATCTTGTTTGCGCCACCCGCCCCTGCGAAATAGAAATTTCCCTGGTTAGTTTCATGCCATAATTCGTTGTATCCACCCGCGCCCTTGAAGCTAACGTCACCCTGTAACCCCTTACGAGTGATACTATTATATCCAGCGGCGCCAGAATAAAAGATGCCACTCTTGTCTCCGGTATGATTGATTTTCACTCCACCGGAAACCCCCTCAAACGTTATCGGCCCGCTCTGTGTCTTATTGATTGAGGTGAAACCCGTCCCGCCTTTAACCGTTAGATCGCCGCCCGTATCATTGACATTCAGATATCCGGCAGCACCGACTATTGTGTCATGCCCCCATGTTGTATTGACGGTTGCACTAAAAGAGCCGACGACTATGTAGTCATTGCCGCCATAGGCATTAATGACACCACCAACACCAATGGCGTGTATTGTGTTTCCGTCATTATCATCTTCATATTTACCGGTAAAGAAGTATTCTGTACTGCGGTTAGATGACTTTCCCATAAAATAATCCTGATATTGGGTAGAAAATTAAACCGTGAACCATTGCACCCGACGGATACAACGGTTATTTGGCACATCCAGCGTTCCCCTGACGGTGCAGGCTTTTTGTCCTTTCCGGGCAGCAAAGACACGCCGACGCAGATCGCAGGCAATGTCACGCGCATGTCCGAAAGGGGCAATCATCTCTGGAAAAAAGATATGCTGGCCGGAACGCCAATCTTCCGGTGAAATTTCCCGTTCACCGGAAAGAATGGCATCCCGACTGCTGTCAGACAAAAAAGCCCAATTACAAAAAGCAACTGGGCGTTGATGTTCATCTTCGTAATAGCAAAACTGATTAAGCCGGAATGACGGCAAGATACGTTGTTGCCATTCAGCAACGGAGTAACGTCGGTGCAAGGGGGAGTGCTGACAAAGCAACATCACCCCACCCATCATTGCCTGTATTTCATGCGCACTCAGTGTTGCCAAGTGATGTGTGATCACCATAAGTTAGCAACTACCTGATAGGATGCTGATATTATTTCGATGTTCCGGCGTTACGTGCTGAACGTTTTTTAGGTTCAGAAGATTCTGGCGCTGTAGCCGTAACTTCCGCAGGTTGTTCACTTTCGCTGCTCTCAGGCACCGGTAAGAAACCAGCCGCAATCAGTTTATTGATTTCAGCGGCCATTCTGGGATCTTCAAGCATATTTTTAACCATGGAAACCATATACATAAAACCGGAAGCAGGCATATGGATCACTTGTTTTAACTGCAATTCCTGATCATTTTCCGCCAGCATGCCACTCGCCATTTGATTAGGCTCCTGACCGACAAAATAAAGAGAGAATACGCCTTTGTTATAATTAACACTTGAGATGGTTTGTACAAATTTTTCAGACATAGCATTATCCATTAAATAAATATTAATTTAATGTTAAGATTGCATTAAATTAAAATGATTAAATCATAAATGAAACCATAGTGTATATGGGTTCATTTATGATTTAACCTGATAACTCCAACTTATCGGAGTAAGCTAAAGTCATTTATATTTCCCTTATTGTTCAAGCGTTATTATCTTGAAAGAGCTATCATTTCTAAATAACTCTCATTTTTAAATAACTATCCAAAATACAAAATAGCCAGTAAAGTATACCACCAGGCTTTAATGTCAGCTTCGGATAAAGATATCTCTATTTATTGGCTAAGATCAACATATAAATAGTAAATTATCTGTTTATACCCTATATTTTGTCCCAATGATTCACATTCACAGGCTTTTTGATAACAGATAATATTATTTAATGGATTTGTTAAAATTCTTCAACAAATATAACATTTCACTGGTTTTCAGGTTATCTCTTTATATCGAAAGTGTAATTTTTTATTTAAAACAGATTTGACTTAATGAATGAAATAGAAAAAACAATAATATCATTAATTAAATTAATAATAATGATATCTAATAGGGATCATGCAATCATAGCAAATAAAAACGTAAATGATGGTGATGATTATATTTCCACTCTGAATAAGATACAAAAAGAATGTAATATTAAAATCAAAAATAAATACTCTATAAATAAGCAGTTAGGTGCCATATCTCTGCCGGCCATTTTATTTAGCCATGATGGGCAACCTTTCATTCTGGCAAAATATGATGAGCAACGGGTATTAATCCAAAAACCTTATCAGGAAACACCGGAGATATTAGGTAAAGAAGAATTTATCAATCTATGGAGCGGCAAGTGGATAAAAATAAAACAAAAAAGCAATCAATTTAATATCCGCTGGTTTATTCCTGAATTTATCAGACAAAAAAAGAACCTGAAGGAGATTCTCCTGTTCTCCTTCATTCTACAAATCCTGGCACTTATCTCTCCTCTGGTGGTGCAAGTTGTCATGGACAAAGTGCTTGTGCATCAGGCATTTTCCACATTGGATGTACTGATTTTTGGGCTGGTAACGGCGGGCCTGGTTGAAATCATTCTGCGAGGATTGCGGGAATACCAGTATGCCCATACCGCCAACCGGATTGACATCAAACTGGGCTTGAAATTGGTCAGGCATCTGTTTGGTCTGCCATTGCTGTTTTTTAAATCCCGCCAGATAGGTGCAATTGTGACACGAGTGCGGGAGCTGGAAACGATCCGCGAGTTTTTAACCGGCTCCATGTTCACTCTGTGTATCGACGTTTTGTTCATGTTTGTCTTTATTTATGTCATGAGCCTGCTGTCCGGTACGCTGACCTTGCTCTTCCTGCTTACTCTACCCTGCTATGCCCTGCTGGCCTGGTGGGTGACACCAAAAATTGAAAAGGCAGTGGAAAAACAGTTCACCCATGCCGCCATGAATACCTCTTTCCTGACCGAAACCGTGGCCGGTGCCGAGACGCTGAAAAGCCTCGCCGCTGAACCCCGCTTTATCCGCCGCTGGGACAGCCAGACGGAAAAGATGGTCAGCACCAGTTATGAGGTACAGCAGTGGGATAATCGTTCCGGTCATCTGGTGATGATGCTACAAAAAGTCACCAGTGCCGTCATTATCTGGCTGGGTGCGTCGGAAGTGCTTTCCCTGCACATGACCATTGGTCAATTGATCGCCTTTAATATGATGGTCAGCCACACCCAGCAACCCCTGGCTAAGCTGGTGCAACTCTGGGGGCAATTTATCCGTTCACGCATTGCCATTGAGAAGCTGGGAGATATGCTGAACCTGCCAACCGAGCAGCAATCAGGCAATGAACAGGTTACGTTACACGGGGCAATTTCATTCTCGGATATTGTCTTTCGCTATCAACCCGATCTCCCCCCCACCATTAACCATTTCACGCTGGCTATCCGGGCGGGGGAAACCCTCGGCGTTGTTGGCACCTCGGGTTCAGGGAAAAGCACCCTGGCACGTTTGCTGTTGCGGCTTTATACCCCGGAAAGTGGGGCTATCACGCTGGATGGCGTTCCCTTGCAAAACGTCAATATTGAATCCCTCAGGCAGCAGATCGGCATCGTTTTGCAGGAAAACTTTCTATTTAATAAAACGGTGTATGAGAATTTGTCCCAATCCTGCCCTGATGCCCCGTTATCTGCTGTCATCGAAGCGGCAACGCTATCAGGGGCACACGATTTTATCCTCAGATTGCCGATGGGATATGACACCGTGATCGCGGAAGGCGGGCAATCGCTATCAGGCGGCCAGCGACAACGTTTGGCGATTGCCAGAACCCTGTTGTCAGAACCCAAAATCCTGATCCTTGATGAAGCCACCAGTGCGCTGGATGATGAATCACAAGCCATTATTCAATCTAATATGGCTAAGATTGCCCAAGGCAGAACGGTCATCACCATCGCCCACCGGCTTTCCACGGTACGCCAATGTGACCGGATCATCGTATTACACCAGGGCCAAATCATCGAACAGGGTAGCCATGAACAGCTTCTGCAACAAGGCAAACACTATCGGAAACTTTGGCAGTTACAACAAGAACTAAAACAGGAAATACAACAGGAGGAGCCGGCCTATGTTTAAGGCTATCTTGCGCAAAGGGATCAAGCGGTTACGTCCTGCCAAAGCGCATTATGATTTTTTACCAACCCACCTGGCGTTGTCACAACGCCCACCTTCGCCGTTCGCCCGTTATACGGCCATCACCTTAAGCATTAGCGTTCTGGTCGCCCTGTTATGGGCTTGTCTGGGGAAACTGGATGTGCAGGCAACCGCAACCGGCCGTTTGATCGCGTCGGGTCGTTCCCAAATCATTCAGGCTTATGAGCAGAGCCGCCTGATGGCCATCCATGTCAAAAATGGTCAGCACGTTGAGAAGGATACGCCACTGCTGACGCTCAATACGCTCGGCGTCAATCAGGATATTGCCCGTTTGAGCGAGAATCTCGACTATCTGATGGAAGAGGAAATCCGTTACCGGGCACTGCTTGAAAAACAAAACCCTGAATTCCTGCCGCTTTTCCAGCAGCAATCCGCCGATAAACAGGAAAGCATTCTGGCGCATTACGCTCACGAAAAGCAGGAATTTGAATCCATTATTTCCACTATCCACGCGGAAATGGCAGAGAACCAGACTTCCCAACAAGCACGAAACAGCGATATACGCTCATTAACCAACCTGCGCACCAATATCAACCAGCGCTTGCAGGCCAGAAAAACATTGAGCCAAAAGCAGGTCATCAGCAAGGTGGAATATCTGGAACAAGAAAAAGAACTTCTGGAAACAGACAGGCTGATCGCTCAACAAAAATCGGAACTCGATATTCTGATGTCCAAGTATAAAAGTCTGGAACAACGTTTACAGGGCACCAAAATAACCAAAGAGCGGGAATGGTTTGAGAAAAGAAAACAGGCAGAGATACAGCGGGCATTAACACAACAAGAAATGTCGAAAATGCAGGAACGAGAAGACCTTGAAGTGGTGCGCTCTCCCGTCACTGGCACAGTTCAACAATTAACTGTCCATACTCTCGGCGCTGTCCTGCAACCTGCGCAGAATTTGATGGTGATTGTTCCTGATGAACATGTACAACTCGCTGAGATCCAGATCTTAAATAAAGATGTCGGTTTTGTCCGGCCCGGTCAACCTGTCACAGTCAAAGTCGATGCTTTCCCCTATACCCGCTATGGCACGATTGAAGGAGAATTACTGAGTATTTCGCGGGACTCCACCACCGATGAACAGCTAGGTCTGGTTTTTCCTGCACAAATCAGCCTCAAACAGAACAATATTATGGTCGATGGGAAACCTGTCGAAATCACGGCTGGGATGTCCATCGTTGCGGAAATCAAAACCGATCAGCGAAGCGTGATTGATTATCTGCTCAGTCCCATTCAGGAATATCAATCTGAAGCGTTAAGGGAAAAATAATCATGTCTGACACTTTTTCCTTCACCTGTAGCTCAGATACAAACCCAAAATCCGGCAACCCAATCGGTGCAAATAGCGATATCAATGCAAACAATTATGCGCTGGATTGTATCGCCCATTTGGGGAAACAGTTTCACAAAGTGGCTTCTGTCGGGCAATTACACCTTATTCTGGGGGTAGACTCGCTAGCACTGATCGATCCGCAGCTACGTGAAGCAGCGGATGCCATTGGGCTACGCAGCAAGTTTGAACGCCTGACACCGGATACTGCCGCCACATTACCTTTACCTGCATTAGTTGAATTGGAGCAGCGCTGGTGGGTATTGTCAGAAATTCATCCTGACACATTTACGCTGTTCGATCCTGTCACCGAAAAATATGAAGTGCGTGCATTATTGCACGATGAACAAACGAGTGGCAGCCAATCTAACGAATACAAGGTGCTACTGGTGGCGGATAAATCCCTGACCAGGCAACAGGTTAAATTTGGCTTAAGCTGGTTTTATCCCTCTATTTTCAGGCAGAAAAACCAGTTACGGGATATTTTCCTGTATGCCATTGTATTGCAACTTTTTGCCCTGGCAGCCCCCTTGTTATTTGAAAATGTCATTGACAAGGTGTTGGTTGGGCGGAGTATTTCCAGCCTGCATGTGCTGGGTATGGCGATGCTGGCACTGGCATTGGCAGAACCCCTGTATGGGTTCCTGCGCAATACCGTGTTTGGGCATACGGCCAGCCAAATCAATGCTGAACTCTCCGGCAAGCTATATCGTCATCTTGTAGGATTACCCCTGCCCTATTTCAAACAACGGCAAACAGGGCAAATTATCGCCAGAGTTCGGGAAATGGCGCAGATCCGTCAATTTTTGACCGGTTCTACCCTTATGCTGTTGCTTGACCTGATTTTCATCATTCTGTTTCTGGGCGTGATGTTTCATTACTCTTCCCAGCTGACATGCCTTGTCATCAGTTCGCTGGTGCTCTATTTCTTGCTCTGGATCGTCGTCGGTCCCATTATTCGGCGCAAGGTAGAAAAAGAGTATGAAGCCGATGCCAATGCCACCAGCTTCCTGACAGAAGCGGTCACGGGGATTGAAACCATCAAAACGACTGCCACTGAAAAGCGCTTTTTGCACCAATGGCAAAAGGTACTGAGCCAGCAGTTAATCCAGCGCTTTACCGCCCAAAAAAGTGGGCTGGCAGCGGGACAAGGGATTGAGCTGATCCAAAAAGTGATTGCTGCTTTGCTGTTGTGGTGGGGAGTCCGGGGCGTACTTGATGGAGATTTGTCCCCGGGTGAATTAATTGCTTTTAATATGCTGGCGGGGCACGTTACCCAACCCATCCTGAGACTGGCGCAAGTCTGGCAAGACTTCCAGCATACCCTGATCGCTCTGCGGCGGGTGGGTGATATTCTTGATGAGCCAATGGAAAGCAGTAGACAAGGGCTGGCATCAGCACCCGAACTGGCAGGCCAGATTGAATTTCGCAATATCCGCTTCCGTTACCATGCAGATACGCCGGAAGTGCTGGCAAATTTGTCACTGGAAATTAAAGCCGGAGAATTTATTGGTATTACAGGGCCATCAGGTTCCGGCAAAAGTACATTAACCCGCTTGTTGCAGCGCTTATATGTGCCACAACACGGTCAGGTTTTGGTGGATGGCATGGATTTAGCCATTGCCGACCCAGTATCATTGCGCCGTAATATGAGTGTGGTCTTGCAGGAGAGTATTCTGTTTTCCGGCAGCATTGCGGATAATATCCGCCTGTGCAAGCCCAATGCCAGTGATGAAGAAGTTTATCGGGCAGCAGCCTTAGCGGGCGCGGTTGATTTCATTAATGCGTTTCCCCATAAATTTGCGCATCCGGTTGGTGAAAAAGGGGGGAATCTTTCTGGCGGACAACGGCAGCGTATCGCCTTAGCAAGGGCATTACTGAGTGATCCCAAGATCTTAATCCTCGATGAAGCCACTTCCGCACTGGATTATGAATCCGAAGCGGCCATCATGAGCAATATGGCTGAGATATGCCGAAACCGAACGGTGATCAGCATTGCTCACCGACTAAATACTCTCCGCCATGCCGATAAGATTTTCGTTTTAGATTTGGGAAAAATCGCTGAATCAGGTTCACATGATGCTCTGGTGCAGCAAAATGGCTTATATGCACAACTTTGGTATCAACAAACGAAGTGATGACTGAAAAAGAAATGTATTGAAAATAGGAGACTTGTTTCGCTTGAGAATGCCTTTCATCATGAAGCAAGTCTCTCTCACCACTCGACTAAGAACAGTCACCCGATATCATTCGGGTCAGGGATATCATCGATCCTAAATGTAAATGTCGTTTGAGCCATTCCAACAATCTCTCTCATCAACTAGTAGCGACACGCGTCCAGCTAAGGTATTATTGCCCGCTATATTATTGGTACACGCCCATTATCAATTGAATTTATGGCAAAAGAACAAACTGATCGCACCACACTGGATTTGTTCGCAGATGAACGCAGGCCCGGGCGACCTAAAACAAATCCGCTGTCCAGGGATGAACAACTTAGGATCAATAAACGCAACCAGTTGCGACGAGATAAAGTCAGAGGATTGCGTCGAGTGGAACTCAAACTTAATGAAGATGCCGTTGATGCACTAAACCATCTGGCAAAACAGCGCAACATTAGCCGCAGTGAATTGATTGAACAAATGTTATTAGCCCAACTGACAGAAAAAAATCACCTTGCCGATTAACGGCTTTTATTAAACACAATGAAGCGGTGTCACCACACAAATCTGACAGATTTGTCATGGATGTTTGGTCAGAATAACGCTTTTCATGTTACTGAAACTGACATTTTTCCAGCTGATTTCAGCGTGATGTGTATAGACTTAATACACAAATAAAACAAGAGGTTAACCCATTTTATGGCAATAATAGGTATATTCTTCGGCAGCGATACAGGCAACACAGAGAACATCGCCAAAATGATCCAAGAAAAATTGGGCGGTGCTGATGTTGCTGAAGTCCACGATATTGCCAAAAGCAGCAAAGAAGACATTGAAGCCCTCGATATCTTGCTGCTTGGCATCCCAACCTGGTATTACGGCGAAGCTCAGTGTGACTGGGATGATTTCTTCCCAACACTGGAAGAGATCAATTTCGAAGGAAAACTGGTTGCCTTGTTCGGCTGTGGTGATCAGGAAGATTATGCAGAATACTTCTGTGATGCTATGGGCACCATTCGTGATATTATTGAACCTCGTGGTGCCATTATTGTAGGCCACTGGTCAACCGAAGGATATCACTTTGAAGCCTCTAAGGGCATGGCCGACGATAACCACTTTATTGGCCTGGCCATTGATGAAGATCGTCAACCAGAATTGACGGATGAGCGCGTTGAAGCCTGGGTACAACAGATCAAGACTGAAATGAGCCTGTCAGAGATCCTCGGCGTTTAATAAGAAGAGAAAAGCCCTTTCAGGCAGGATTATTCTTGCATAATGTGTCATGATATATGAATAGGCATGGTTTTCATTTTTAATATCCATGCCTATAATCAGCAACGTGAAACAGAATCATGATTCCCTCACGATACCCCCAAGTATCATAAGTTCACTTAACTCAAGTTACAGGATTGAATCCGCATGACCGACAACAATAAAGCATTGAAAAATGCTGGACTTAAAGTAACGCTTCCACGACTGAAAATTCTGGAAGTGTTACAGGACCCAGAATGCCATCATGTCAGTGCGGAAGATCTCTACAAAAAGCTGATTGATATCGGTGAAGAGATTGGCCTCGCCACTGTCTATCGCGTGTTGAACCAGTTTGATGACGCCGGCATTGTGACACGTCACAATTTTGAAGGCGGCAAATCGGTTTTTGAACTCACCCAGCAACATCATCATGACCATCTGATTTGTCTCGACTGCGGCAAGGTCATTGAATTTAGTGATGAATTCATTGAAGAGCGTCAGAAAAACATCGCTGAACGCTATGGAATTAAGCTCTCAAACCACAGTCTTTATTTATATGGTCACTGTGCTGATGGTGATTGCCGCAAAGATAACTCGCTTCATGATGCAAAAGCATGATAAACAAGCGCTGACAATAAAGTCATTCGCTTCCGCTATTTATTCATCTGAATAAGTTGTTTGTCTGAATAAGCAACCTGCCGATTAATTATCACGCTAATCGGCAGGTTGCTTTATCAATTTATTGCCCTCATACCTCAAAAAATCGTTAGAATTTAACTTCATCTATGCGGCTAAAACGGTTTCCATCAGTACTGACAGAACGAATTTTCACATTGCCGCTGACATGAGGCCGCTGTCTGTCATGATAAGCCTGCCATGTTTTTCCATTATCCAATGAGTATTGAATAACCACCCCCGGTAATGCGATATTCGCTTCCAGTGTTCCAGAAACAATTCGGCCGCCAGGTACAGGCAAACGATAGAAGATTTTCGCGCTATCCAGTTTAGCCAGTTCACGCTGCCCTATCAGATTGGCAAAGCGTTCCCAGTCTTGTTGCAGGAGAGCCGTATCAACATAATGCGTTATTCCGCCTTTATATTCCCTGCCCTGCTGATAATTCTGCTCCCACTCCGCCTGATGCCATGCCCGTTCCGCCAGCGACAGTAAGCGTGGATAGATCATATATTCCATTTGTTCATCGGTACGCACGGTTTCACTCCACGATTGCCCCGACATACCATAAGCCCCGGGCCAGCGTTTATTGCTATGGGTATTAAAGTCATTGCCATCACGATCCATCGATGTTTCAGCATTTTGTGGCAGATTGTTCGGGGCAAAGCTGAAAATTTTCGCCTCATCATTAAAGCGGGTCGCCCAATAATAGCCTCGCTCTTTCGGATGGATTTCATATGGCATATCCAGATAGAGATAATCGGGGCTGGAAACCACAACTTGATAGCCCTTATTCGCCCAGTCACTGGCAGAATCATAACCTCCCCAATACAGGGTATCCCAGAAGTTCACCGCAACCTGTTTAGTGGCGAAATCTTTTGCCGATTTGGCATGTTTCAGGCCATCCTGCCATGCCTGCATGGTGTTGATACCACGGTTATTGACGATTTTGCTGACTTCAATGGCAAAATAGCTGGCAAGTTCATCAACCTCTTTAATGACACCTTGCGCTATCATTTTCTGACAAGCCTGAGATTTTGCCCACGGCTTGTTTTCAATTTTCCGGTTGATAATCCCCTTATCTGGCACAATCAGTCCATCTTTATCCTGATATCCAGCGCCCAAACGAATATTTTTCGCCTCATCCCCACCAAAATGCCATGTATTCAACGGCAGACCGACCTCGTTATGCATGGCAACAATTTCGCTAATCACTTTATCGACAAACCGCGTTGAAGAGTCCATGCACGGGTTAAGATAACTGTGGCGATCATAGAATTGCACGGAGGTTGTCTTCGAGGTATCTGTCGGATCAAGCAGACGATATTCATTGGCTTCCCGCTCTTTGCCCTGTGCCATAAGCTGCTTATAACGTGCTTCCATTGACATCACCGCGGCACGAGCATGGGCGGGCATATCAATTTCTGGGATAACTTCTATCTGGCGCGCTTTGGCATAGTTCAGAATATCAAGGTAATCCTGACGGCTAAAATAACCACTTCCCATATTGTTGCTGTCTGGCCCTGATCCTAATTGTGGTAATAAGCACCGGGTCTCACTCAAATCATGGCAACGTTGACTGCCGATTTCTGTCAATTCCGGTAAGTCCGGGATTTCCAAACGCCAGCCTTCATCATCACTCAAATGAAAATGGAACTTGTTCAGCTTATAGTGGGACATTTGATCAAGCAGACGCAGAACGGCTTCTTTACTATGAAAATTTCGTCCAACATCAAGGAACACGCCACGATATTCAAACCGTGGGGCATCCTTTGCCGTCAGTGTCGCAATCTTTGGCGTTCCATTGGCGGGAAGCAAGGAAAACAGTGATTGCAGGCCATAAAATACGCCAGACTGGTCAAATGCGACAATTTGTGTCCCTTTGGTGGTAATTTCCAGTGAATATGCGCCTTTTGCTCGCCAAGGTTTAGTCAATTGATTTGCGTTGATTTGGGTCGCTATTTGATAACCGTTATCGGTTAAATGAATATCATGAGCGTTGAAATGTTCCCTGATCACGTCAACCGATTCGCCGCTCAATCCACCCAACTCTAATTTCACGCCACGGGATAAATCCACATCCTGGGAATAAATGGAAAGTTCTTTCGGTGTCGGAATAATCTGCCCCCGCAGCTTATCTTCATTGATTGTTGCCACCGGCTGGTTGTTGGCAAAGCGGTTTTCTGGCGTCATCAGGATATTGTTATCCGTTGTGGTCCGTTTCCACTGTTCATCTTCCAGATCAGATAAAAATTGGCTGATGTTTTCAGTATCGGTATTAGCCAATACTTTGGGCGCAGCATCACCGGAAGTCGCATACCAACGCGGCATAAAATCTGTACTGTAAATCTGCCAATATTCACCAATAATCGGTAGCACAACCTTTTCATTGGCTTTGATGCCCGTAAATTTTTTCGTCGGTTCCAGTTTATGTAAATCACCCGTAATAGGAGTGATTTTGTATTTATCATGGTCCAGTTTCAGTATTTGGCGAATACTGTGAAAATAGAGCGCCCAATCAGAAGCGTTGATTGCCTGATCACCATTGCTCAAGATGATGTTGACGCGATTACAGGCCGCCGAATCAGCGCCAAGAATGGCACAATCTGTACCATGTGAACCCGCCTGATTATCAATGACGTTGAAATTGACTTTTAACTGGCTCAGTAAATCCACGATCTGTTGTGATGACATTGAGTCCTGCGGCGACATTGCCGATGTCATTTCTGTATGGGCGCTGCCGATAAATCCAACTGCCGTGATGAAGGCTGCCAAGGTACGTAATTTAATGGGTTTCATAAATTACCTCGTCCGAACTTATTATTTTTTCGATGGGTAAATTCTGGGATAAATAATGTACAAGTTTGACCAGGCAATAACCCTATATAATATGTGACTATAAGGCAATTTTTAATCTTAGCGGAAGGAGTTAATTTTCATTACGCGGCTATTAAGTAAAAAAAGCGTGAAAATAATCACGCTTTTTTGTGTACGGAGTGAGGTTATTACTCTTGTGAGATTTTTGCCCAAGTATCACGCAGGCCAACTGTGCGGTTAAAAACCAGATGTTCAGCACTTGAGAGGCAGCTATCCGCACAGAAATAACCTTCACGCTCAAACTGATAGGTTATTTCCGGCAATGCATTTACCAACCCTGGTTCTACAAATCCCTTACGGATCACCAGAGATCCTGAATTGATCGTAGACAAGAAATCATCTTCTGCCCCTGGGTTCGCCACGCTGAACAGACGGTCATACAGATAGAATTCCGCTGGTACGCCGTGTGCAGCGCTTACCCAGTGAATGACGCCCTTAACTTTGCGTCCATCGGCGGGATCTTTATTCAGGGTTTGCTCGTCATACTGGCAATAAATCGTGGTGATATTGCCTTCTGCATCTTTCTCAACACGTTCTGCTTTAATCACATACGCATTGCGCAGACGAACTTCTTTGCCCAGAACCAGACGCTTATATTGGCGGTTTGCTTCTTCGCGGAAATCTGCACGGTCAATGTACAGTTCACGGCTGAACGGCACTTCACGGCTGCCCATTTCTGGTTTATTCGGATGGTTAGGCATTGTCAGAATAACTTCACCTTCCGGCATGTTCTCAATCACCAGTTTCACCGGATCAAGCACCGCCATCGCACGTGGTGCATGTTCGTTCAGGTCGTCACGGATACAGGATTCTAAAGCTGCCATTTCAACGTTGTTATCCTGCTTAGTCACACCAATACGGCAGCAGAACTCACGGATAGAAGCCGCAGTATAACCACGACGACGTAATCCAGAGATAGTTGGCATACGTGGGTCATCCCAACCATCAACGATTTTTTCCGTCACCAACTGGTTAAGCTTACGCTTGGACATCACCGTATATTCCAGATTCAGGCGAGAAAACTCGTACTGGCGTGGATGGCAATCAATCGTAATGTTATCCAATACCCAATCGTACAAACGGCGGTTATCCTGGAATTCCAGTGTACAGATGGAATGGGTGATCCCTTCCAGCGCATCGGAAATACAGTGCGTGAAATCATACATCGGGTAGATGCACCATTTATTGCCTGACTGGTGATGCTCTGCGAATTTAATACGGTAGATGACCGGATCACGCATGACCATGAACGGGGATGCCATATCAATTTTAGCACGCAGACACGCTTTGCCTTCAGCAAATTCACCGACACGCATTTTTTCAAACAGGGCCAGGTTTTCTTCTACGCTGCGATCACGATGCGGACTGTTTTTACCCGGCTCTTTTAAAGTACCGCGATATTCGCGGATCTCTTCAGGACTCAGTTCATCGACATACGCCAGACCTTTATTGATTAATTCAACGGCGTATTGATACAGGATATCGAAATAGTCAGACGAGTAACAAATATCCCCACTCCACTGGAATCCCAGCCACTGAACGTCAGCTTTAATCGATTCAACGTACTCAATATCTTCCTTGACGGGATTTGTATCGTCAAAACGTAGGTTGCATTGTCCCTGATAGTCTTGAGCGATGCCGAAGTTCAGGCAGATCGATTTGGCATGGCCAATATGCAGATAACCATTAGGTTCAGGTGGGAAACGGGTATGTACGGATGTATGTTTACCTGTTGCCAGATCTTCGTCAATAATCTGACGAATAAAGTTTGTCGGGCGGGCATCTGCCTCACTCATCGTTTTTTCCTCAATGCAAAAAGCGCTTTAACATAACCTTCTATAATCTAATAAGCTGAACCGAGAAACAATACTTTGTTCGTGGGAAATGGCGGAATGGGTGAAGTTAGAGTGTAAAAGCGGGAAGCAACTGCGTCTTCCCGCTACAAAATCAACCAATTCGATGATTATTCAATACCGCAATTAATTGATCTGCACAATAAACAATATGTTTTTCATCCCAGCTAGGATGCAAATACAGGCTGATCGTTCTGGGTAATAAAGAACGTGCGGTTTCACACACCACATCGAGATAATTGACCGATTCCGGTGAGGTGTATTCTGTCGAATGGAAAGGGAAATTCACTGAGCCAAAGCCACGCAATTCTTTGAATACTTTTTCCCCATAAGCCTCTGGCCATTGGATCTTAAATGCAGGAACACCTATCTTTTTCAAGTCACTTAAAATGACCTCAGCCGTACAATCCAATTTGTGCAAATCAAACACTATCGGATATAACCAGTAAGCATTGCATCTATCTTCGGAATTCAACGGCAAACTACCGATCAAATCGATATTGGCAAATTTTTCATCGTAAATCTTGGCATATTGCTGACGATTTTTCATATTCCAATTATCGAATCGCTCCAATTCATTAATTCCAATGATCGATTGGATTTCAGTCATCCGATAGTTGTAACCAATGCGATTATGTACATGCCATGAAACTTCTTCCAAGGCGAGAAGATCAAATTTTCTTCTCACATCAAAGCCATGATCGCGATAGGCTCGGCATTCCCAACCAATTTCGGTATTATTGGTGACGACCATGCCTCCTTCTCCACCCGTCGTAAAATGTTTTGACTGGCAGAAGCTAAAGGTTCCAAGATCACCCATTGTGCCAACCGATTTTCCTTTATATTTTCCACCTAAGCATTGAGCGCTATCCTCTATCACCTTAAGATTATGCTTACGGGCAATAGCCATAATCGGGTCCATATCGCATACCACCCCATAAAGGTGAACAACGATAATCGCTTTGGTGCGGGACGTAATCAGTGCCTCAATTTTGGCAGGATCAATAGTGTGTTCTTCTGTCGTATCACAGAAAATAGGAATAGCCCCACATTGTAAAACCGCAAAAGAGGTGGCAATAAAGGTGTAAGAAGGAACAATCACTTCATCGCCTGGGCCAATATTTAATGCACCAACTGCAATATTAACGGCGGAAGTACCTGAATTACAGGAAATCGCCATTTCTGCGCCAATCCAATCAGCAAATTTATTTTCAAACTCCATACCTTTCTTTCCGGTCCAATAATTAACCTGACCAGATAAAAGTGGCATTTGAATATCGTTAAGTGTTTTTTCTGCAAAGCAAGGCCATTGAGGGAAATTCATAATAATACTCCTTAATTTTTATAGTAAATAAATTTTCATTAAATCAATGTGTTCTTATTAAACTGGCATTTAACAGCATAATTAATGCACCAACAGATAACATATAAAACGCTACTTCCAAATCAAAATTATGCGCAATAAATCCGATTAAAGCAGGTCAAATCATAATTCCGAAATATCCACATGTTACAATAGAAGCAACTGCATGGCTGGGAAGCATTATTTTTGTGTGCCTGATAATGTTTAAATCAGAAAATACTGACTAAATACCCATCATAGTATTTTAGGATCATTGATAACCCAATAAATTTTAATAGAAAAAACACTTAAAATCATAACACTATAATTAGCCAGTGTTTTCACTAAACTCCAATTTTCCCTTGTATCCTCCCAGGAAACAGGAATTTGATATAGTTTCTTAGAAAGCCTGTTTGCCAGGTAAATAATTTCAGCGTCGAATGCATATCCTTTGATTTTTTGCTTAGAAAATAATTCTTTTGCCAGATCTGACCTTATCATTTTGAATGGACATTGTGAATCAGAAACCTCACATTTTAATAAGGAATTAACCAGTTTCAAAAATAATTTACTTGTTATTTTACGATACAAATTAGCCCTTGATTTATTTTTTGAGAATCTCTCTCCAATAACCAAATCAATATTAGATGTTTCAATGTTTTGGTATGCATTGAAGAAGTCATTCTCTTTTATTGGAAAATCAATGTCAGTGTAAAAGATATATTTCCCAATGGCCAGATCAACCCCCCGCCTAATGCTATACCCTTTACCATAATTACCACAATTGGAGATAACTATAACGTCAGAATATTTCTTCTTTATTTTAACAATATCGGGATCATGGAAGTTATTTTTATTTGAATCGTTGACAATGATAACTTGCACATTCAATATCTCTTGGAGCTTCCTGATACGCTGTATCGTTTTTTCAATAATGAAAAAATTTTCATTATATCTAGGAAGAACAATTGAAACATCAATATTATTCTCTACATGATGCATTTTATTCTCCATTATAACATCTTAGAGTTAATATGATTAAAGCCCCAGCAATAATTTACCTAATGTTGTTAAGTTAATATCAGATGTACTTTGCTGTTCTACTTTCTTAGTGGGGAAAGGCTTACCTGTTATAGATGTAGTCGGTAATCCTTTCTGATAGGCTGAAATTCTCTCTGAAATTTGTTGTTCAGTAAGTTCAGTGCGTGGAAAACAACAAAAGTATTGAGCCAACCGAGGTTTATTAGAAAGGTTGGGTTTATTTCCATGAGGTAATGCACCATGAAAAATAACATAATCACCCGCCTTTAATGGAATCGACTCAATTTTCATTCCCGTCGTATCTGGAAACCTGCTATTATATCCTTCAGGTTGTTTGGATAACCATTCATATATCACTTTATGAAACCCAGGGACACATTGGAACCCACCCGCGTTTCCATCATCATCTGTCAAACTTAATAAACCTTGTATTTTCCTTTCCAATGGCCGCGTTGAAACATCAATATCCCAATGAATAAATCCTTCATATTTCCAATCCTCATTAACGGGAGGATTCATGTTGACTCTATCAATGCTTACCAATAGATCTTTTGTCCCGAATATTTTTTCATAAACCGAATAAATTATTTGATTTTGCCGATTATCCCATAACGTTTGATGATGGTAAAAAGGAATTCGTCCCATTTCATCAATTCCTGAGCGAGAACGAATATTTTTATCATAAAAATCAATATGCTTATTTTCATCCATTTCAAGAAAATCAAATATAGCATCGACTGTTTTCTGTACCTGTTCTCTATCTATAGCTGACTCTATAACTATATACCCATTATTATTCCAACTTTTTAAGTACTCGTTCATTTTTTCTTCAGAAAGGATTTTAGACATTTTATTTACCTTACTTAGTTTTTATATACGATATGTTACTATTTCATAAAATAATTTTATTTTTAGTTTATGTTTTATTAAACTCACTTTCGTATTTCAACTAAATATTATTTAGGCTTGCTACCCGTTATGCTCTAACTGTAATTATTACCATCAGACATAATTGGATAAGTTTAAAAACAAAAAACCAACAATAAACATACATGAATTTATCAAAAAAAATCGACTTAAACAAAGTAAAATTTCAATAAAAATAAAATTTAACCTAATTTAGATTAAGAACACCTTTTTAGCCTTGCTATAATAACTATTTTTATTACATATAAAACACATAATAATCCACATTAAAAAGCAACTTACATTTTCATTTGGTGATCGCCTAAACGATCACCTATATAAACCAGGAAGTTAACTTTCATTACCTAATATTTATTATATTACTTGAAATAAAATCTCTTTTTTAGCTGTTACATTATTCTTAGAAATAATTTTAATCCCTTTATAGTCATCAATATTACTAATAACAACCGGGCTTATTAAAGAGCCAGCATTAGCGTTCAGGTAATCAAGATCCAACCTCAATATTGCATCTCCTGCTTTTACTTTTACGCCTTCTTCAATTAAACGTTCAAATCCCTTTCCATTTAATGCGACAGTATCAATACCTATATGGACAATGACTTCAACACCATTATCTGCGGCAATACAAAACGCATGATTAGTATCAAAAATTTTCACAACCATACCATCAATAGGAGCAAAAACGGTATCCGACGTGGGTTTAATGGCAATACCTTCCCCCACTATCTTGCGAGAAAATGCTTCATCTGGTACATCCTCTAAATCAACTAATTCACCACTCATCGGGGCCATTAACGTCAAAATAGGCCTACCTGCCTGCGGGTTACTCTTTTTTCCTAAAGTTTGAGACTCAGATGGCAACATTCCTGTTGATGCAGCAATGAAACCTTTCGCTAACAAGTTACGCATAGCATCAGCTATCAATTCTGCACGGGGTCCAACAATGACTTGGGCACTCTGTTTATTCAGGCGAATAACCCCTGACGCGCCAAGGTGTTTCACCAATTGATTATTGACTAAACCTGAATCTTTAACTGACAAACGCAATCGGCTGATACACGCATCAATACTTGTCAAATTATCTGTCCCTCCCACAGCCGCAATATATTGACGTGCTTCCTCCTCAATATTGGATACAGTACTGCCTTTCTTCACCATAGCAACTTCATCGCCACTCGTTGACAACTCACGTCCGGGGGTCATTAAATTGAATTTTCTGATGGTGAATCGGAAAACAACATAATAAAGGCAGAAAAATACCAAACCCTGTGGGATCAACATGTACCAATGAACCGCCAGCGGATTACGTGAGGAAAGTAACATATCAACAAACCCGGCACTAAAGCCAAAACCGGCAATCCAATGCATGGCAGCCGCAATGTAAACCGAAATCCCAGTCAAGATGGCATGCAACACATAAAGTACGGGTGCAACAAACATGAAAGAGAATTCAAGTGGCTCAGTTACGCCTGTAAAGAAGGCCGCAAATGCACCTGCCATCATAATACCGGCAACTTTGGCTCTATTTTCCGGACGAGCACAGTGGTAAATCGCCAATGCCGCCCCTGGCAAGCCAAACATCATAATCGGGAAAAAACCAGCCTGATAGCGGCCAGTGATACCCATAACCGCAGTGCCTGCTTCAATGGATTTTTGTCCACCGAGGAAGTTAGGAATATCATTGATACCCGCGACATCAAACCAAAATACTGAGTTCAGTGCATGATGCAAACCAATTGGTATCAATAAACGATTGAAGAAGGCATACAAACCCGCCCCAACGGAGCCAAGATTGGTAATACTCTCACCGAATGCTACCAGCCAGTCATAAACGATTGGCCAAACAAACATTAAGATAAACGACACAATAATCATCAGGAAAGAGTTCAAGATGGGGACTAAACGACGACCACTAAAGAAAGACAGTGCTTGTGGTAGCTCTACATTACTGTAGCGGTTATACAGTTCAGCAGAAAAGGTTCCCACCAAAATCCCGACAAATTGGTTATTAATCTTGCCAAATGCTTTTGGGACTTCCTCAAGCGGAATTCCCTTAATCATTGCCACCGCTGCCGGAGAACATAGTTTCATGACGACAATAAATCCGATAAGTCCTGCCAGTGCAGCAGCCCCATCTTTATCTTTCGACATTCCATAGGCAATCCCTATCGCAAACAACATCCCCATGTTGTCGAGAATGGCATTGCCTGACGTAATAAGCAGTGCCGCCAACGCATTATCGGTCCCCCATCCCGTTGGATCAATCCAATAACCTATACCCACTAATATTGCCGCTGCAGGCAATGTTGCCACAGGCACCATTAATGCCCGTCCAATCCGTTGTAAGTAGCTCAGAATATTCACTTATGCCCCCTTGAAGCTCCGTTAATAGCATCTTTTCGTTAATCAATGACGTTATGCCATCACTTATGTATTTATTGTTAAAACACTTTTAGTCTAAAAAAATTATTTTGCATCGCAAATTAAATCCATCTGATATGTGATTAAAGTCACCTGATTTGATAAATTTTTAATCAAAAACCTAGCTAGCACGCAAAGCTTATTTTATTATTGAAAATATCTATATTGCATTGGATACGACAAAACCCCATTTAGAACCAGTATGATGTATGGTTTTGTCACCCAGCTATCACGCACCACATTGATATCCCAAAATCATGTGTATCGTGCATAGCTCTTGTCATTAACTATTGAATGCTTTTTTAAGAGGTCATCATGAGGCTTATCCCTCTAACTACGGCAAGTGATGTTGGTCGATGGTCTGCTCACTACATTGCCAGTAAAATCAATGAATTCAATCCAACTTCTGAGCGTCCTTTTGTTCTTGGGCTTCCCACTGGCAGCACGCCATTGACAACTTACAAGGCACTGATTTCCCTGTATCAAGTGGGAAAAGTGAGCTTCAAGCATGTTGTGACATTTAATATGGATGAATACGTGGGTCTGCCGGAAGATCATCCTCAAAGCTACCATTCATTCATGTACCAAAATTTCTTTAATCACATTGATATTCCAAAAGAGAACATCAATTTGTTAAACGGAAATACAGAAGATATTGAGATTGAGTGCCAACGTTACGAAAATAAAATTCAGGCTTATGGCAAGATACATTTATTTATGGGCGGTGTGGGTAATGATGGGCATATTGCCTTTAATGAACCGGCATCTTCTCTTTCTTCACGCACACGCATTAAGACACTGACTATTGAGACGCGGACTGCCAATTCCCGTTTTTTCAATAATGAAATAGCGCAAGTTCCCAAATATGCATTAACCGTTGGTGTGGGTACTTTAATGGATGCTGAAGAAATTATGATTCTGGCAACCGGAATGAATAAAGCGCAAGCCTTGCAAGCCGCTGTAGAAGGGAATATTAACCATATGTGGACAATCAGTTGCCTCCAGATGCATCCAAAATCACTGATTGTCTGTGATGAACCCGCCACTATGGAACTGAAAGTAAAGACAGTGAAGTATTTTCACCAGTTAGAGGCCGATATCGTTAATGAATTCGCCAGCTAAACTGATCCAGGAGTTAAGATATCAATGTATGCATTAACCAATGGCATTATTTATACCGGATATGACAGGCTCGATAACCATGCAGTCATTATTGCAGATGGTTTGATTAAACAAGTCTGTCCGCTAAACGCGCTGCCAGAAGAGATTGAAAAACACGATTTACATGGCGCAAATCTCGCACCAGGATTTATTGACCTACAAGTGAACGGTTGTGGTGGAGTCCAGTTTAATGAACGGTTGGAAGATATTTCAGAAGAAACTCTGCATACTATGCAGAAAACCAATCAGCGCTACGGTTGTACCAGTTTCTTACCTACCCTCATCACCAGCCCCGATGAATTAATGATAAAAGCCATTGAAGTGATGCGCCGCTATCTGCAAAAAAATCCTAATCAGGCATTAGGGTTGCATCTGGAAGGGCCTTATATCAATCCAATAAAAAAAGGAACGCACAATACCGCCTATATCCGCAAGCCCACCGCTGAAATGGTTAATTACCTGTGCCGGAATGCTGATGTTATTACCAAGATCACGCTCGCGCCTGAAAGGGTAGAAAGCCAATATATTCAGCAATTGGCCGATGCGGGTATTACGGTTTCTGCGGGTCATTCTAATGCGACTTATGAAGAAGCTCGTTATGGCTTCCAACATGGCATGACTTTCTCTACCCATTTATATAATGCCATGCCTGCGATTTCTGGCCGCCTGCCTGGGCTGGTGAGTGCCATTTATGATTCCCCAGAAGTCTATGCCGGCATAATCTGTGATGGAATGCATGTATCATGGCCAAATATCCGCAATTCCAAGAGATTAAAAAATGAAAAGCTTATCCTGGTAACAGATGCCATTCTTCCTGCCGGGCTTGCTCCCGATGCCATAGAACAATTTACCTTTGCCAATAAAACAATATATTATCGAAATGGCTTATGCGTTGATGAAAATGGAACACTGAGCGGCTCATCAATCACAATGATTGATTGTGTCAAAAATAGTGTGGAGCATGTTGGTATTGCTTTGGATGAAACGTTGCGAATGGTGACGCTTTACCCTGCCCGCGCAATCGGTATCGATAAACACCTCGGTACGATTGAATCCGGCAAGGTAGCGAACCTGACCGCATTTACTCACGATTTCAAAATCTGCAAAACCATTGTTAACGGAAACGAAATCAAACTACCGTGAGTATAAAGACTGATGAGTAATGAAAATGCACAGAAGCAAATTGGTAATATCGATCTCGTCAAACAGCTAAATAGTGCGGTGGTCTATCGCCTGATTGATCAGCATGGGCCAATATCACGCATCCAAATTGCAGAAGAGAGCCAACTTGCACCTGCCAGCGTAACTAAAATTACTCGTCAGTTGTTAGAGCGCGGCCTGATAAAAGAAGTCGAACATCAGGCTTCCACCGGCGGAAGACGCGCAATCTCCATTATCAGCGAAACACGCCATTTCCATACGATCGGAGTCCGGCTTGGGCGCCATGATGCAACGGTGGCACTGTTCGATATGAGTGGCAAAACATTAGCGGAAGCACACTACCCTGTGCGGGAAAAGAGTCAGCAAGAAGTCGAGAGACGAATTATTTACGCCATTGAAAGTTTCATCGACAAAAACCAGCGCCGGATCCGTGAATTGATCGCCATTTCGATTATTCTTCCCGGCCTGGTTGATCCTGAACAAGGTATCATCCGCTATATGCCACACATTACGGTAGATAACTGGCCTCTGGTTAAGAATCTCAAAGAACATTTCAATACCCCCTGCTTTATTGGTCATGATATTCGCAGCCTTGCATTGGCAGAAAATTATTTCGGGGCAACACGCGATTGTGAAGATTCCATTCTGGTACGCATCCATCGCGGTACAGGGGCTGGTGTCATTGTTAACAACAATATTTTGCTCAACAAACGCGGCAATCTGGGTGAAATAGGCCATATCCAAATCGATCCTCTTGGTGAACGCTGCCATTGCGGTAATTTTGGTTGTCTGGAGACTATCGCTTCCAATTCAGCAATCGAGGCTAAAGTACAACAACAATTACACCAAGGGTTCCCAAGCCAGCTTGCCTTGAATAATTGCAATATCCATGCAATTTGTCTTGCAGCCAATGCGGGTGATCCTCTGGCAACCGAAGTCATCAAGCAAGTAGGGCTTTATCTTGGCAAGGCTATCTCAATCGCAATTAACCTCTTTAACCCTCAGAAGGTGGTAATTGCCGGAGAAATCACACAAGCAAAACAGGTATTGCTGCCGACTATCAAAAGCAGTATCAATACCCAGGTACTAAAAGCATTCCGCGAAGACCTCCCTGTGGTGATTTCTGAACTAAATCACTGTTCAGCAATTGGTGCATTCGCACTAACAAAACGGGCAATGCTTAATGGTGTACTGTTGCAACAGCTTCTTGGCGGATAATTTCAACCGTTTTAGCCGGCTTTGTCGGCAAAACGCTTATAAGACAAACAAACAAACGATTTTGCGCATATTTCTTAAAAAAAGCAGTTGACGCATCTGTCTGATATACGCATAATGCGCCCCGCACCGCCGGTGAAGGCAAAGCAAAAAAAAGATGGCTACGTAGCTCAGCTGGTTAGAGCACAGCACTCATAATGCTGGGGTCACAGGTTCGATTCCCGTCGTAGCCACCATCTTTGCGGGAGTGGCGAAATTGGTAGACGCACCAGATTTAGGTTCTGGCGCCGCAAGGTGTGCGAGTTCAAGTCTCGCCTCCCGCACCATTTTCTTTATCGGGTTGTACTTAGCATGTGTTTTGATAACGGTTTTAAGTTTTAGCGTGTTATTTCAGGTGGGGTATCGCCAAGCGGTAAGGCACCAGGTTTTGATCCTGGCATGCCCTGGTTCGAATCCAGGTACCCCAGCCATTTAACTGGAACAATAAGTTAAAACGATATAAGGTTAACTGCACATTCTGGGGATAACAGAGGCTGCATTGATAACACTCAGTTGGGGTATCGCCAAGCGGTAAGGCACCAGGTTTTGATCCTGGCATGCCCTGGTTCGAATCCAGGTACCCCAGCCATCTTACTGAGATTTATCAAAAATATTACGTTTATCGTAAATGGCTACGTAGCTCAGCTGGTTAGAGCACAGCACTCATAATGCTGGGGTCACAGGTTCGATTCCCGTCGTAGCCACCATTTTAAAATTCAGTTGGGGTATCGCCAAGCGGTAAGGCACCGGATTCTGATTCCGGCATTCCCAGGTTCGAATCCTGGTACCCCAGCCAGATTTATCAATATGTCAGCTAAAATGACATATTAAAAAAGAATATACAGGTAGAATATTCTTTGATGTACCCGCCACCATTAAGGGTGGTTTTTTTGTTTTACAGCCGTCAAAATCCTCCATGCAAGCCTCTTCAATCATCGCAAATAAATCATTCTCTAATTCAATAGCATTGGCTGGGTGAAAATAATACGCTTACTGGCGACTGGCATAAGTCCCAAAGCGGGACTGGTATGCGTTTATGAAAATAATACCCGTTGCATCATTAAACCCGTTTTGGGAAAAATACCCCGATGCAGAACCTGGCATTACCTGTGATCCGTGACCTGCACTGATTAGCCCCATAAGGGGCTAATAGGAAGTAATATCCATCACAACCCCAATGCATATTTCAGAGCAAGATTTTTCATGACTCCTGAACGCTGTGCTGCCATCAATGCCAGATTTCGTACCGTTTTCAATCCCGGCAAATCATGACTGAATGTGGTATGGAAAAAATCCATTCCCGCTTGCATTATCAAATTATCCGGCATTCTGCGATGCTGATAACGCATCAAAACGCTCAAAGAATCCCATTCTTCCAACAATTCTTTAGCATTAGTCAGCACCTTGAGTAAAACATCAACATCCCGATAGCCTAAATTCACGCCCTGCCCTGCCAACGGGTTGATGGTATGAGCCGCATCTCCCAGCAAAACCAACCCTTCTTGTACGTAATGGCTGGCATGATGACGGGTCAGTGGAAATGAACCCGCAGCAATCGGGATAACTTTACCTAAGCGGGCAGGAAATGCCTGAAAAATTTCTCGTTCAAGTTGTATCATCGTCATCGACTGCAATTGACGAATACGTGCGGGTGAATCGTACCAAACTAACGAAGCCCATGATTCAAACAACGGCAGAAAGGCCCTGGGACCAGAAGGAAAAAATTGTTGCCAGGTTATATCTTGTTGGGGCAGGTCAGTCTTGACCGTTATCAGCATACATGACTGGCGATATTGCCACCCGTTACTGCCAATACCCGCCAATTGACGGACTTGAGAACGGGCACCATCGGCACCAATAATCAGCCGCGTATCAATTTCCGTGCCATCTTCCAACGTTACCAGCCACGTTTTATTCTCATGCTGACGCTGCATAGATTGCAAAACAGCGGGACAAAACAATGTCAGGTTCGGATAACGCTCAAATTCCTGCCACAATGCCAGTTGTAAGACACGATTTTCAACCATGTGCCCTAGCTCTGGCAGCCCCAAACTTTCAGCATCGAAAATGACGTTCGAGTCACTTTGCTCCCACGTTTCCAGCTTTCGATAAGGAGCGCTGCGCATTCTCAGTACGTTTTCCCATGCTCCCAGTTGTTTCAATAAATCCACCGAAGCACAGCTAATCGCAGATATACGAACATCAGGTTCACTCTCTGCATCATAAGGCGCAGGGGGCTGATGCTCCAACAATGCAACACGCCAACCTGCCTGCACCAATCCCAATGCTGTCGCCGCACCAATCATACCGGCACCAACGACAACGATATCGCATTTTTGTTGTGGATTATTCATATTCATCACGTCATTAACTTATTGATTAAAATAGTCTACCGGAATTTTCCCTTTTCGACTGTGAATATCCGCTGTTACAGTCTGGTCACTGGTGCCTCAAATGACTACAATAGCCAACAATATTATGCTAAATACACTACGTGCAATATATTGCGCTTTTCAGTGTTGAAGCATCATTCCACTGGAAACACCGGATACACAAAATGTCGACAATAAAAAAACTGTATATCAAAACCTGGGGCTGTCAGATGAACGAATACGATTCATCCAAGATGGCCGACTTACTGGAAACCACTCACGGTTATCAGTTAACCGATGTCGCCGAAGACGCAGATATCTTACTCCTGAATACTTGTTCAATCCGTGAAAAGGCTCAGGAAAAAGTCTTTCACCAGCTTGGCCGCTGGAAGGGCCTGAAAGATAAAAACCCTGAAATCATTATCGGTGTGGGGGGCTGTGTTGCTTCCCAGGAAGGGGATTACATTCGCCAGCGTTCACCTAGCGTCGATATTATTTTCGGACCACAAACCCTGCATCGCCTGCCCGAGATGATTAACCATGTCAAAGGCACCCGCAGCCCGGTCATTGACATCAGTTTCCCTGAAATTGAAAAATTTGACCGGATGCCAGAGCCTAAAGCAGAAGGCCCAACCGCATTCGTTTCCATCATGGAAGGCTGTAATAAATACTGCACATTCTGCGTTGTACCTTACACCCGTGGGGAAGAAGTCAGTCGTCCTTGTGATGATATTTTATTCGAAATTGCCCAGCTTGCTGCGCAAGGTGTACGTGAAGTTAATCTGCTTGGTCAAAACGTTAATGCCTATCGTGGTGCAACGTTTGATAACGGTATCTGCACATTTGCAGAACTGTTGCGTCTGGTTGCGGCTATTGATGGTATCGACCGCATTCGCTTTACCACCAGCCATCCCATTGAATTTACTGATGACATTATTGCAGTCTACGAAGATACCCCTGAGTTAGTGAGCTTCCTGCATTTGCCAGTCCAGAGTGGTTCTGATCGCATTCTTACCCTGATGAAACGCGCCCATACTGCGCTAGAATACAAAGGCATTATTCGCCGTTTGCGTAAAGCACGCCCTGACATACAGATAAGCTCTGACTTCATCATCGGTTTCCCTGGTGAAACACAGGATGATTTTGAAAAAACCATGAAACTGATTGCTGATGTTAACTTCGACATGAGTTTTAGCTTCATCTATTCAGCGCGCCCGGGAACACCCGCAGCTGATTTGCCAGATGACGTCAGTGAAGAAGAGAAAAAGCAGCGCTTATACCTGCTCCAGCAGCGCATTAACCAACAAGCCATGAGCTACAGCCGCGCAATGATTGGCAGCACGCAGCGCATTCTGGTTGAAGGCCCATCCCGCAAAAATATCATGGAACTCGCTGGCCGTACCGAAAATAACCGCGTGGTTAATTTTGAGGGAGCACCTGACATGATTGGCAAATTTGTTGATGTCGAAATTGTTGACGTATACGCCAACTCCCTGCGTGGTAAAGTCATCCGTACTGAAGATGAGATGGATCTGCGCATCCATGAGTCACCTGAATCAGTCATTGCCCGTACTCGCAAGGAAGATGAACTCGGCGTTGGCTTTTATCAGCCTTAACAGGCTCTAACATAGAGATAATCAGTGACACAAATAAATCCACAAGTAGCAACCCAAGAAATCTTTCTGGAACCCGCTGACAATCAACGTCTGATGAGTCTGTGTGGACCACTTGATGATAATCTGAAACAACTTGAGCGTCGTTTGGGTATTGAAATTAATCGTCGTGATAACCGTTTCAAACTGGCAGGTAAACCATTATCTGTCAGTGCGGCCGCAGGGATCCTGCGCCACCTTTATGTCGAAACCGCGCCGGTACGCGGCGTAATACCTGATCTTGAGCCTGAACAGGTGCATCTCGCTATTACTGAAAGCCGGGTGCTGGAACAAGCAGCGGAAAGCGTCCCTGAATATGGTAAAGCTGTCAATATCAAAACTAAACGGGGTGTTGTAAAACCCCGTACTCCCAATCAGGCGCAGTATATTGCTAACATCCTTGATCACGATATCACGTTCGGGGTTGGGCCTGCGGGTACAGGGAAAACGTATTTGGCTGTCGCGGCGGCGGTTGATGCTCTGGAGCGTCAGGAAATCCGCCGTATCCTGCTGACTCGCCCTGCGGTTGAAGCCGGGGAAAAACTGGGCTTTCTGCCCGGTGATCTCAGCCAGAAAGTCGACCCTTATCTGCGCCCGCTTTATGATGCCCTGTTTGAGATGATGGGATTTGAAAAAGTTGAGAAGCTGATCGAAAGAAACGTAATTGAAGTGGCGCCACTGGCTTATATGCGTGGACGTACCCTCAATGATGCCTTTATTATTCTCGACGAAAGCCAGAATACGACCATTGAACAGATGAAAATGTTCCTGACCCGCATTGGTTTTAATTCCAAAGCAGTCATTACCGGTGACGTAACCCAGATTGACCTGCCAAGAGGCCAAAAATCAGGCCTGAGTCATGCAATAGAAGTTTTATCTGATGTTGATGACCTGAGTTTTAACTTCTTACATAGTGAAGACGTTGTTCGCCATCCGGTGGTGGCAAAAGTGGTTATCGCCTATGAAGCATGGGAAGCGGCGGAACAGGAACGCAAAAAAGCGTTCAATGAGAAACGCAAACAGGAAGCACAATGAGTTCAGTCATATTAGATTTGCAAATTGCATGTGAAAACCCCGGAGGGCTTCCTGAGGAAGCCCTTTTCCAACGCTGGCTGGAAAGTGTTTTGCCACAATTTCAGGCCGAAAGTGAAGTGACTATTCGCCTGGTCGATGAGGCAGAAAGCCACGATTTAAACCTCACTTATCGTGGGAAAGATAAACCAACTAATGTGTTATCTTTCCCATTTGAAGCTCCACCTGAAGTTGAATTACCCTTACTCGGTGATTTAATTATCTGTCGTCAAGTTGTTGAAAAAGAGGCAGAGGAGCAACAAAAAACTGTCGAAGAACACTGGGCACATATGGTGGTTCACGGCAGCCTTCATCTTCTGGGATATGATCATATAGAAGACGAAGAAGCGGAAGAAATGGAAGCTCTGGAAACAGAGATCCTAAAAAAAATGGGTTATACTGATCCCTATCTCTCGGAAAAAGAATAACCACTGTCAACATTTTTATGTTAAACATAATAATCTACGATTTTATATGGGGAATTTTCATTAAAACGCCATGAGCGACGACCATCCTTCAAGTAACGATAACCCTGGCCCTAAGAAAGGCTTTTTTGCACTTCTGAATCAGCTTTTTCACGGTGAACCGAAAAACCGTGATGATTTGGTTGAACTGATCCGTGATTCTGAACAGAACGACCTAATCGATCCCGATACCCGCGAAATGCTCGAAGGTGTCATAGATATTGCTGATCAACGCGTGCGTGACATTATGATCCCACGCTCACAGATCGTTACCTTAAAACGCAACCAAACTCTGGACGAATGTCTGGATGTTATTATTGACTCAGCTCACTCACGCTTTCCAGTGATCAGCGAAGACAAAGATCACATCGAAGGAATATTAATGGCGAAAGATCTGCTACCCTTCATGCGTACAAATGCAGAACCTTTCAGTATTGGTAAAGTACTTCGTCAGGCTGTTGTCGTGCCGGAAAGTAAACGTGTTGACCGCCTGCTGAAAGAATTCCGTTCCCAGCGCTACCATATGGCGATTGTGATCGATGAATTTGGCGGCGTTTCGGGGCTGGCCACCATTGAGGATATTCTTGAACTGATCGTGGGTGAAATAGAAGACGAATACGATGATGATGATGATAACGATATTCGTGCCTTAAGTCGCCATTCCTATTCAGTGCGAGCATTGACTCAAATTGAGGATTTTAATGACGTTTTCGGCACCAATTTCAGCGATGAAGAGGTTGATACTATTGGTGGACTAGTCATGCAGGCATTTGGGCATCTGCCTTCACGTGGGGAATCCATCATCATTGACGGCTACCTTTTCAAAGTGGCAATGTCTGATAGCCGTAAAATCATTCAGGTTCATGTAAAAATACCGGATGATGCTGATGTTCCTGGCCTTGATAAACAATAAATAGGATCTGGATGAACAAAGCCTCATTAATCAGTTGCCAGCGGTTACGTGCCGTGCTGGCGCTTTTCTTCGGAGCCAGCGGAACGCTGGCTTTTTCACCTTTTGATTTCTGGCCTGCTGCACTTGTTTCCCTTTTTGGCCTGCAAATCCTTTCCTTGCACAGAACAACCCGCCAGGCTTGCTTTATTGGTTTATGCTGGGGCCTTGGCTTGTTTGGTAGTGGCGCAAACTGGGTTTATGTCAGTATCGCCGACTTTGGTGGCATGCCAACCGCGATCAATCTATTTTTGGTGATCCTGTTATCTGCCTATCTTGCCCTTTATCCTGCCTTATTTACCGGTTTGTTGAACCGCTTTTTTCCGGCCTCCAATAGCCTCAGGCTGGTTATAGCCAGCCCAGCGCTGTGGCAGTTGACCGAATTTTTGCGCGGCTGGGTGTTATCTGGGTTTCCGTGGTTACAATTTGGTTACAGCCAGATTGATGGCCCGATGAAAGCTATTGCACCTATTCTGGGTGTAGAAGGTATTACCTTCTTGCTTATGATGATCAGTGGATTGCTGGTTTTTGCTGTCACCCAGAAAAAAATTTCGGCGGCTATCTTCGCCATTATCCTGCTGCTGTTACCGTGGCCAATAAGGCACTCTGCGTGGTATACCCTACAGCCAGAAAAAGCCACCGAGATTGCTTTGGTTCAAGGTAATATTCCTCAAGCCATGAAATGGGACCCCGCCGTTCTTGGGAAAACATTGGATATCTATTTGGATAACAGCCGCCCTTTCATAGGTAAAGCGCCAATTATTATCTGGCCGGAATCTGCCATCCCCGATTACGAATACAACCAGAGTGATTTCCTGACCAAATTGGATACCGTATTAAGGAAACACGACACTAGTTTGATCACAGGTATCGTAGATGCCCGACCGACGTTGGAAGGTTATAAATTCTACAACAGCATTATCGTATTAGGGGATAAGATACCTTACCAGTACCCAGCGCCAACCCGTTACGACAAACATCACCTTGTACCGTTTGGTGAGTTTGTGCCATTGGCATCAATACTGCGGCCGTTAGCACCTTTATTCAATTTGCCGATGTCTTCTTTTAGTCAAGGTAATTACATCCAGCCTCAACTTTCTGTTGCCGGACACAATATTACTGCCGCTATCTGCTATGAAATTATTTTGGGTGAACAGGTACGTGATAATTTCAAACCTGACACAGAGTTCCTCCTGACCATTTCTAATGATGCCTGGTTTGGACGTTCCATTGGCCCGTGGCAGCATTTCCAAATGGCACGGATGCGTGCTCTTGAATTGGGGCGTCCTCTGCTAAGAGGAACGAATAATGGCGTTACAGCGGTAATTAACCCGGATGGCTCCATTCAGGCTGAACTTCCACAATTTACCCGACAGGTATTAGCAGCCAAAGTCACCCCAGCCACAGGAGTAACACCTTATTTTCGCTTCGGCAATTGGCCAATATGGGGAGCAAGCATTCTGTTTTTCATCTTTGCTTTGATAAAAAAACGCCGCAAAACTTAATTTTCTATTTTCCTGTCATTACGTTAATAGAGGTCAGGGCATATTACTTATGCCCTGATTTTATTTAATTATCGATTTCATCACCGAAATAGCCAAAATTCATCACATATTTCACCATAAAATGCCAGCTAAAACAGAATATTATTTCAAATGGCGCAAAGTGTGAACACCATTCAATATTATTCACTTTTTAACCACACATAAATGAAGTTGTTTATTTATAGTGCGATATGGGTCGCAAACAGAAACATTATGTTTTCAAAAAAGTAACATTATGAATTATTTTTTTACAGTGCATAAACAAAGAAACCAGAAAAATCGTTTCGGCAGTCTTAGTTATGTAGAAACATGCAGAAACACAATTATCTGTAAGAAAATTCAATTTCACGAAAAAATGACCAGATAAAGGAGCTGTATATGCGTAAGTTGATGTTAACCATGATGTTGTTTAGCGCCGTCGGGGCTGCCCATGCTGAGGAATTGACAGGAACACTGAAAAAAATCAAAGATAATGGCATTATCGTTGTTGGACACCGAGAATCTTCTGTTCCATTCTCTTACTACGATAATCAACAAAACGTCGTTGGTTATTCCCAGGATTATTCCAACCTAATCGTTGATGCCGTTAAGAAAAAGCTGGATATGCCTAATTTGCAAATTAAGCTGATCCCGATTACCTCCCAGAACCGCATTCCCCTGCTACAAAACGGGACTTTCGATTTTGAATGTGGTTCTACCACCAATAATTTTGAACGACAGAAACAAGCGGCATTCTCCAATACCATCTTTTCCGTTGGCACTCGCCTGTTGACCAAAAAAGAGTCAGGCATCAAAGGATTTGATGATCTGGCAGGAAAAAATGTCGTTGTGACTTCCGGCACCACTTCTGAAATCTTGTTGAATAAGCTCAATGATGAGAAGCAAATGAAAATGCGTATCATCAGTGCCAAAGACCACGGTGATTCATTCCGTACCCTGGAATCAGGCCGTGCTGTTGCCTTTATGATGGACGATGCCTTACTCGCCGGTGAACGCGCGAAAGCGAAAAAACCCGATCAGTGGATCATTGTTGGCAAACCACAATCGGAAGAAGCATACGGTTGTATGCTGCGCAAAGATGATCCTCAATTCAAGAAATTAATTGATGACGTGATTGTCAAAACACAAACCTCCGGTGAAGCAGAAAAAATGTTTAATCGCTGGTTTAAAGAACCCATTCCACCTAAGAACCTGAATTTAAACTTCTCGATGTCAGATGAAATGAGAGCTTTGTTTAAATCACCAAACGATAAGGCATTAAATTAATCAACCAAAATCCCGTATTTGATTGGCAAAACGGGTATGAGGTAGTCGTTCCCTACCTCATTTTTTTCCCGAGTTAAATTCGATGCATGACAGCTAACCCCATATCAGGGAGTTCGATTATGTCCGCTAATTGGGATTGGAGCATCTTTTTACAAGCTGCCCCTTTTGGTAATACCACCTATTTGGGGTGGCTTATTTCTGGTTTTCAGGTAACGGTGGCACTGTCCGCTTGTGCCTGGATCATTGCATTCCTTGTCGGCTCATTGTTCGGTATTCTCCGTACAGTTCCGAATAAATTCCTTTCCGGGCTAGGGACCTGTTATGTGGAGTTATTTCGCAACGTTCCTCTTATTGTCCAATTTTTTACCTGGTATCTGGTGGTTCCTGAATTCCTGCCCAAAAACCTGAGCGATTGGTTCAAAATGGAGCTGGACCCCAATATCCAGTTTTTTATCTCCTCAGCCATCTGCTTAGGGTTATTCACCGCTGCCCGTGTATGCGAACAAGTGCGCGCGGCAATTCAGTCACTCCCACGAGGGCAAAAAGCCGCAGGGCTGGCAATGGGCTTAACCTTGCCACAAACCTACCGTTACGTTCTGCTGCCAAACGCCTACCGGGTGATCATCCCCCCAATGACCTCGGAAATGCTCAATTTGGTGAAGAATTCTGCCATTGCTTCCACAATCGGGTTGGTTGATATGGCTGCTCAGGCCAATAAATTGCTGGATTATTCCGCGCACGCCTATGAATCATTCACAGCGATCACATTGGCATATGTCGGTATCAACCTCGTGATTATGCTTGCCATGAGCATACTGGAGAAAAAAGTACGTTTACCCGGCACGATGGGAGGGAAATAAATGTATCAGTTTGACTGGAGTTCAATTGTACCAAGTTTGCCTTTCCTTCTGGATGGATTGTTGATAACGGCCAAAATTACCGTGACAGCCATTATCATAGGCATTGTCTGGGGAACCATCCTGGCGATGATGCGCCTCTCATCCATCAAGGTTTTGAGCTGGTTTGCTGCTCTGTACGTGAACCTGTTCCGCTCAGTTCCGCTGGTGATGGTATTACTGTGGTTTTATCTGATTGTGCCTAACTTATTACAAAATATTCTAGGCATATCACCAAAAACCGATATCCGTTTAATTTCTGCAATGGTAGCTTTTTCGCTCTTTGAAGCGGCTTACTATTCAGAAATCATTCGGGCAGGTATTCAGAGCATTTCCCGGGGGCAATCTTCTGCTGCGCTGGCACTGGGTATGACTCAATTGCAAAGCATGCGGCTGGTCATACTGCCACAAGCATTTCGGGCAATGATCCCATTACTGCTAACGCAAGGCATTGTATTATTTCAGGATACGTCTCTGGTTTATGTATTGAGTCTGGCGGATTTTTTCCGGACAGCAACGAATATTGGTGAGCGCGATGGAACCCAGATTGAAATGGTTCTGTTTGCCGGCTTTGTTTATTTTGTGATTAGTTTTTCCGCTTCCATGCTGGTTAACTATTTGAAAAAAAGGACTGTTTGATGATTTCCCTGAAAAATGTATCCAAGTGGTATGGCCAATTTCAGGTTCTTACTGACTGCTCAACTGAGGTCAAAAAAGGTGAAGTAGTCGTGGTCTGCGGGCCTTCTGGTTCTGGTAAATCCACACTGATAAAAACGGTCAATGGCCTTGAACCTGTCCAGCAAGGTGAAATTCGAGTAAACGACACAAAAGTCAATGACAAGAACACCAATCTGGCACAATTGCGCGCCAGGGTGGGAATGGTGTTTCAGCACTTTGAACTTTTTCCTCACCTATCGATTATTGAAAACCTGACACTGGCTCAGGTTAAAGTGTTAAAGCGCGGCAAGAAAGAAGCGACTGAAAAAGGCTTAAAACTGCTGGAGCGAGTTGGATTAACCAGCCATGCGGATAAATTACCTGCACAACTCTCCGGAGGTCAGCAACAACGGGTTGCCATTGCCCGGGCGCTCTGCATGGACCCGATTGCCATGCTGTTTGATGAGCCTACTTCGGCCCTTGATCCTGAAATGATTAATGAAGTCCTGGATGTCATGGTGGAATTGGCGAACGAAGGCATGACCATGATGGTGGTCACCCATGAGATGGGATTTGCCAAGAAAGTGGCACATCGCGTTATTTTCATGGATGAAGGTAAAATTGTCGAAGACAGTAAGAAAGAGGATTTCTTTGCCAACCCGAAATCAGAGCGCGCCCGCGATTTTCTGGCGAAAATTCTGCATTGATTTTTCCTCGTCGGCGGAGGGCTGAACGGCCGCCGACCTTAAATTCCCCCTAAAGATAAGTAATTTTCCGCATTCCGCCTTTAACAAGAGTTGTTGCCCCTATCCCTTATCAGCTATGCTATGGGATCTTAGATTTCCCATAAACAAACCAAACGCGCTAAAGGCGCAGCTTTATTACTCACCATAGGATTATCGGTGCCATGCAAGAACAATATCGTCCAGAAGACATAGAACAACAAGTCCAGCTTCATTGGCAAGAGAAGCAAACGTTCAAAGTGACAGAAGACAACAACAAAGAAAAATATTATTGCCTGTCTATGCTACCTTATCCTTCTGGCCGACTACATATGGGCCATGTCCGTAACTACACCATCGGTGATGTGATTTCCCGTTATCAGCGCATGCTGGGCAAAAACGTACTGCAACCTATTGGTTGGGATGCGTTTGGTTTGCCAGCAGAAGGTGCCGCAGTCAAGAATAATACCGCCCCCGCTCCGTGGACGTATTCCAACATTGATTATATGAAAAACCAGATAAAACAACTGGGTTTCGGCTATGATTGGGATCGTGAAATCGCAACGTGTACGCCAGAGTACTATCGCTGGGAACAGTGGTTCTTCACTAAATTGTACGAAAAGGGTCTGGTATACAAAAAAACTTCCGCCGTTAACTGGTGTCCGCATGACCTGACCGTTCTCGCTAATGAGCAGGTGATTGATGGCTGTTGCTGGCGTTGTGATACCCAGGTTGAGCGTAAAGAGATCCCACAATGGTTCATCAAGATCACCGCTTACGCAGAAGAGCTGCTAAACGATCTGGATAAACTGGAAGATTGGCCGGAACAGGTCAAAACCATGCAGCGCAACTGGATTGGCCGTTCTGAAGGCGTTGAAATCACGTTCAATGTTGCTGACAGCCAGGAAAAACTCACGGTTTATACCACTCGCCCAGATACCTTCATGGGCGCAACCTACGTCGCGGTAGCGGCCGGTCATCCTCTGGCAAAACAGGCGACGGAAAATAATCCTGAACTGATGAAGTTTATCGACGAATGCCGTAATACCAAAGTTGCTGAAGCTGATATGGCAACGATGGAGAAAAAAGGCATGCCAACAGGCCTGTTTGTCATTCATCCATTGACCAACGAAAAACTCGCTATCTGGGTTGCCAACTTTGTCCTGATGGAATATGGCACCGGTGCGGTAATGGCTGTTCCAGGACACGATCAACGCGATTGGGAATTTGCTACTAAGTACAAGCTGCCAATAAAAGCCGTTATTCTTGACAACGATGGCAATGTACCAAACGTTCAGGAAGCAGCTGTTACTGATAAAAATGCCCTAGTCAATTCCGGTGAATTCAGCGGCCTGACTCATGAAGAAGGCTTCAATGCTATCGCTGACAAGCTGGTTGCAATGGGCGTCGGACAGCGTAAAGTCAATTACCGCTTGCGCGATTGGGGCGTTTCTCGTCAACGTTATTGGGGTGCTCCGATTCCAATGGCAACACTGGAAGATGGTACTGTTGTCTCTGTTCCAGAAGATCAGTTGCCGGTAATTTTGCCAGAAGATGTCGTGATGGATGGGATCACCAGCCCAATTAAAGCGGATCCTGAATGGGCAAAAACCACCATTAACGGCCAGCCTGCACTGTTTGAAACCGATACCTTTGATACCTTTATGGAGTCCTCATGGTATTACGCGCGCTATACCTGCCCAGATTATGATAAAGGGATGTTGGATCCGGCGGCAGCTAATTATTGGTTGCCAGTGGATCAATACATTGGTGGTATTGAACACGCTATCATGCACCTGATGTACTTCCGCTTCTTCCACAAATTGATGCGTGATGCTGGCATGGTCAACTCTGATGAACCTGCCAAACGCCTGCTGTGCCAGGGCATGGTTCTGGCCGAAGCCTTCTATTACACAGGCAACAGCGGCGAGAAAGTCTGGGTATCTCCAGCTGATGCCATTGTTGAGCGCGATGAGAAAGCCCGTATTGTCAAAGCAACGGATAAAGACGGTCATGAGCTGGTTTATACCGGTATGAGCAAAATGTCGAAATCCAAGAACAACGGTATCGATCCACAAGAAATGGTCGATAAATACGGTGCTGATACCGTTCGTCTGTTCATGATGTTCGCCGCGCCACCAGAACTGACTCTGGAATGGCAAGAATCTGGCGTGGAAGGTGCTAACCGCTTCCTGAAACGTGTTTGGCGTCTGGTTTACGAGCACAGCAACAAAGGGCCAACTCAGCCACTGGATATCAGTAACCTGACAACAGAACAGCAAGATCTGCGCCGTGATTTGCACAAAACCATCTCGAAAGTCACCGATGATGTTGGTCGCCGTCAAGCGTTCAATACCGCCATTGCGGCCATCATGGAGCTGATGAATAAACTGACTCGCGCACCACAGGAAACAGAACAAGATCGTGCTCTGATGCAAGAAGCAATCATTGCGATTGTACGAATGCTTTCACCTATTACCCCACACGCTTGCTTCGTCATGTGGAAAGCACTTGGCAATGAGGATGATATTGATTCTGCTGCATGGCCACAAGCTGATGAGCAGGCAATGGTAGACGATACTAAACTGGTCATTATTCAAATTAACGGTAAAGTTCGTGGTCGCATTACTGTACCGGCAGATGCAACAAAAGAGTATGTTCAGGAGATGGCGACACAAGAATACAGTGTGAAAAAGTATCTTGAAGGCGTCAGTATCCGCAAAGTCATCTATGTTCCGGGTAAATTACTGAATCTGGTTGTAGGCTGATAACAGGAGACCTTATTTGTGGTAGCAAATAATCTACGACATCATATTTGTACGTTTTTGCTCGGGTTAGCGGTGTTAATCACCGCTGGCTGCGGTTTTCATCTTCGCGGCACAACACAAGTACCAAAGGAGCTGCAAACATTGCAATTAAGTTCTGGTGACCCTTATGGTCCTCTGGCACGGGCAGTACGTCAGCAACTTCGGCTGAACGATGTCAAAATTGTGGAAAATGGTGATGCTTCATTACCTATTCTGAAACTGGTTGGCTCTAATGAAAACAAAGAGACAGTTTCTATCTTTCAGGATGGTAAAGCGGCTGAACGTCTGTTGGTACTGAATGTTGATGCACAAGTTCTGATGCCAAACGGTAGCATCTATCCATTACAGGCAAAGGTTGATCGTTCGTTTTTCGATAACCCTTTGGAAGCACTGGCAAAAGATGCAGAAGATGAACTGGTTAAACAGGAAATGCGCGAACAGGCTGCCCGTCAGCTTATGCGTCAATTGCTGACCGTTCATAGCGCAGAACTCCTGAAAGCCGAGGCAAAACAAAAAGCGGCGGCTACACAGAAGCAATGATCCGACTGTATCCTGAACAACTGTTCTCGCAGCTCAATGAAGCGCTGCGAGGCAGCTATCTGTTGTGGGGCAATGAGCCATTACTATTGCAGGAAAGCCAAGACAGCATCCGCAAAGTCGCTGAACAACATGGCTTTATGGAGCATTTCACCTTTACATTGGATAACCATACCGATTGGGATGAAATCTTTAGCCTGTGTCAGTCACTTAGCCTGTTTGCCAGCCGTCAGTCTCTTACCCTGCTGCTTCCAGAAAACGGTCCTAATACTACAATGGTAGAGCGGCTGACCACGCTATCAGGGTTGCTGCATTCAGATATCTTACTGATATTGCGTGGGCACAAACTGACTAAAGCACAGGAAAATAGCTCGTGGTTCAAAGCGATTGGACAAAATGGGGTATATGTCAGTTGTTTGACACCTGAGCAAAATCGCTTGCCACAATGGGTGGCACAACGTGCCAAAAACATGGGGCTATTACTGGAAAATGAAGCCAATCAATTACTGTGCTATTGCTATGAAGGAAACCTATTGGCAATGGCCCAGGCTCTGGAACGTCTTTCCCTGATCTATCCCGATAATCGACTGACATTTCCTCGTGTAGAAGAAGCCGTCAACGATGCGGCCCATTTTTCTCCCTATCATTGGGTTGATGCTTTGCTGGCAGGAAAAATAAAGCGGGCATGGCATATACTGAAACAACTTCGGCAGGAAGATACCGAAACGATTATTTTACTCCGTACCATACAGAGGGAGCTAATGCTGCTGCTGGTACTTAAGCGTCAATGTACGACCGTCCCTTTGAAGACGTTGTTTGATCAACACAAGATTTGGCAAAACCGCAGAGCATTGCTGTCAACGGCACTACAGCGCCTGTCACAGCGAGAGCTGCGATCTGCCATACATTTGTTGACCCAGATGGAACTGCGCGTCAAACAGGATTATAGCCAATCCATTTGGGCTGACCTGGAAACGCTTTCCATGTTGTTATGCGGAAAACCATTACCAGAGAGCTTTCTGAATGCTTGAATCTATTGATCCAATCAATATCGATCAAGATATTGACTTAACGAATACTGACTCAACGAATATTGCCCCAATCAATAACATTGATTCTGTAACCAATAGAAATTCTCCGGTTATTCAGGCGTTATTCGGTGGCACATTCGATCCCATCCATTATGGTCATTTGCGTCCTGTGGAAGCCTTGGCCCAATTAGTGGGACTCAGGCAGGTTATCTTATTACCGAATCACGTTCCCCCGCACCGCCCTCAACCGGAGGCAACCGCCCGACAACGACTGGAAATGGTTCGTCTGGCTGTGCGGGATAACCCTCTGTTTACTGTGGATACCCGTGAGCTAGAGCGACAAGCCCCCTCTTACACAATAGAAACACTGAAAGCCTTTCGTCAGGAAATCGGGGAGCAACATCCATTGGCATTCATTATTGGTCAGGATTCCTTACAAGCTATTCATACCTGGTATAAATGGGAAGAATTACTCGACATTTGTCATCTGTTGGTCTGCTCCCGTCCGGGGTATCAAAGCCAGCTCACGGCTCCAGGAATGCAATCGTGGCTTGAAAAGCACCAAATTGGTTCTCCCCCCCCTCTGAGCCAAAAACCTCACGGATACATTTATCTGGCAGCCACTCCGTTGTTGAACATTTCAGCTACGGATATTCGCCAACGTCACCAGCAAGGAATAAGTTGTGATGATTTGCTTCCCCCATCGATACAAAATTATATCGATTCACAGGGGTTATATAAGAAATAACGAAACCATACGGTGATTTGCAGCTAACTCGCTTACTTTTATAGAGATTGGCATGCTATTATTCTGCGTTACTTAACCAATTTGATAAAATAAAGGTGATCCTTTTGCAAGGCACAGAACTACAACAATTTGTTATTGACAGACTTGAAGATTCCAAAGCACAAGATATTGTTTCTATAGACGTTCGTGGAAAATCCAGCATTACTGACTGCATGGTTATCTGCACCGGAACATCAAACCGCCACCTGATGTCTGTGGCCGAACATCTGGTGGATGACTGCCGCCAAGTCGGTATTATGCCTTTAGGTGTTGAAGGGCAAGGCATTTCAGACTGGATAGTCGTCGATCTCGGCGAGATCATGGTCCACGTGATGCAAGAAGACAGCCGCCGTATGTACGAACTGGAAAAACTCTGGAGCTGAGTTTGAAGTTACAACTGGTCGCTGTAGGAACAAAAATGCCGGACTGGGTACAGACCGGCTTTATGGATTATCTGAATCGTTTTCCCAAGGATATGCCTTTTGAGCTTATTGAAATTCCAGCGGGAAAACGGGGCAAAAATGCTGACATCAAACGCATTCTGGAAAAAGAAGGTGAGCAGATGCTGGCTGCCGTTGGTAAAGGTAATCGGATTGTGACTCTGGATATTCCCGGCTCTCGTTGGGATACCCCGCAATTGGCACAACAACTTGAACGCTGGAAGCTGGATGGCAGAAACGTCAGCCTGTTAATTGGTGGCCCTGAAGGTTTGGCCCCTGCCTGCAAAGCAGCTGCGGAACAAAGCTGGTCACTTTCTCCTTTAACCATGCCACATCCTCTTGTACGCGTTTTGGTTGCGGAGAGCCTTTATCGGGCGTGGAGCATCACTACTAACCACCCTTATCATCGGGAATAAATTGGGTAATCTGACACCGTGAATTCTGGCAATGGGATGAAGAATCAACGAACCTCTTTTCGCGATCATTCTGCTGAATCGGCCTTATTCATACGCCGCGCACTCGTGGCGTTTATCGGCATTATTATTTTAACCGGTATCCTGTTTGCCAATCTCTATCATCTCCAGATTACCCGCCACGAAGATTACCAAACCCGATCGAATGGAAATCGTATTAAGCTCGTTCCCATAGCCCCAAGCAGGGGCATCATTTATGACCGTAATGGCACACCACTGGCAGCTAACCGGACTATTTATCAGTTAGAAATCGTGCTACAAAAAGTCGTTGACCTTGATAAGACATTAAATGATCTGCGCTCCGTCGTTGGACTGACTGATGAAGATATTGAAACCTTCAAAAAAGAGCGCCAACGCGCACGCCGTTTTACCTCTATCCCGCTAAAAACATCGCTGACTCCCGTTCAGGTTGCTCGGTTCTCCGTCAATCAATACCGCTTTACGGGATTGGAAATCAAGGGCTACCAACGTCGCTATTACCCTTATGGCTCCGCTCTCACCCATGTGATCGGCTATGTTGCCAAAATCAACGATAAGGATGTAGAACGACTAGAAAAAGAAGACATTCTGGCAGACTACGCCGCCACCCATGATATCGGAAAACTGGGTATTGAACGTTATTATGAATCCGTTCTGCATGGCAAACCGGGTTATGAAGAAGTCGAAGTCAACAACCGCGGTAAAGTGATCCGCCAGCTACATGAACAACCGCCACAGGCTGGCAAAGATATTTACCTGTCAATCGACTTAGAGCTACAGACCTATATTGAAGAGATACTGACAACCAGCCGGGCAGGTGTTGTTGTTACCGATCCCCGTACAGGGGAGGTTTTGGCTATGGTGTCCAATCCAAGCTACGATCCGAATCTGTTTGTCGATGGTATTTCGAGCCAGGACTATAAATCTCTGCTCAATGACCCCAATCGCCCCTTAATTAACCGTGCCACCCAAGGTGCTTATCCACCCGCATCAACAGTGAAGCCTTTTATTGCCGTTGCCGCCCTGAGTAGTGATGTCATTACCAAGAACACCACCATCAATGATCCGGGATGGTGGCAACTGCCAGGCTCAGAGAAGCGTTACCGTGACTGGAAGCGTTGGGGACATGGTAAGCTGAATGTACATAAATCGATTGTCGAGTCGGCGGATACTTTTTTCTATCAACTCGCCTATGATATGGGTATCGATAAGATGTCCGAATGGATGACGAAATTCGGTTATGGTCAATTTACGGGTATTGATTTGAAAGAAGAAAATCCGGGTAATATGCCTACCCGTGAATGGAAACTCAAACGCTATAAAAAACCGTGGTATCAAGGCGATACAATTTCCGTTGGTATCGGCCAAGGATACTGGACTGCAACGCCTATGCAGATGGCAAAAGCCTTAATGACTTTAATTAACGATGGCGTAGTGAAAACACCCCATTTCTTGCTGAATACTCGCGTAAATGGCGAAATGCAACCTTACCAATCTCCAGTCAACGAACCGATTGGGGATATTCATTCCGGATATTGGGAAATTGCTAAAGATGGCATGTATGGCAGTGCCAATGCCCCAAATGGCATAGCTCGCAGAGCTTTTGCCGGTACGCCATATAAGGCCGCCGTTAAATCAGGTACAGCCCAGGTTTTCAGTTACGAAACCTACAATGCAAGTAAGCTTGCTGAACATCTGCGTGATCATAAGCTGATGATTGCCTTTGCGCCCTACGACAACCCGACGGTTGCCATTTCCATCATTCTTGAAAATGGGGGCGCTGGACCACCTGTTGGTTCTATTGTTCGTCAAATTCTGGATCATATTTTACTCAGGGATAGTAAAAACACCGCTCCTGCCAGCGCCTCTGCTGAGACAGGAGTCAATACGACCACAACACAAGCTACCCAGAATAGAAACTAATTGAGTAACATCATGACAGATTCACCAAACAAGGTTCCTTTCTGGACCCGATTACATATCGATATTCCATTACTGCTATGCGTTCTGGCATTACTGGTCTACAGCCTTTTCATTATGTGGAGTGCCAGTGGGCAAGACATAGATATGATGGAGCGAAAAATAGGGCAGGTCATCATGGGTCTCATCGTGATGATCGCTTTAGCTCAGGTTCCTCCACGCATGTACGAAAACTGGGCACCTTATCTCTATATTGTCTGTGTCATTCTGCTCATCTTCGTTGATGTTTTTGGGCAGATTAGTAAGGGGGCGCAACGTTGGCTGGATCTAGGTATTGTACGTTTCCAACCGTCAGAAATTGCCAAAATCGCCGTACCTTTGATGGTAGCTCGCTTTATGAATCGAGATCTCTGTCCACCTTCACTGAAAAATACGGGCATTGCACTGGTTTTGACCTTTGTCCCGACTCTACTGGTAGCAGCACAACCCGATTTAGGCACCTCTATTTTGATTGCTGCCTCTGGGATATTCATCCTATTTCTGGCAGGAATGAATTGGAAACTCATTGGCATTGCTGTTTTGCTGCTTGCCTGTTTCATCCCAATATTGTGGTTCTTCCTGATGCATGATTACCAACGCGCCCGCGTTATGATGCTATTGGATCCAGAAAGTGATCCATTGGGCAAAGGTTACCATATCATTCAGTCCAAAATTGCTATTGGCTCAGGGGGAATATTTGGAAAAGGCTGGTTACAAGGCACTCAATCGCAGTTGGAATTCCTGCCAGAGCGACATACCGATTTTATTTTCGCCGTTCTGTCTGAAGAGTTGGGGTTGATTGGCGTTCTGGTTTTGCTGGTGCTTTACTTACTGGTCATTATACGTGGTTTGTTTATTGCAACCAAAGCGCAGAATACTTTCGGCCGGGTCATGGTCGGAGGATTAATACTGATTTTCTTTGTCTATGTTTTTGTCAATATCGGTATGGTAAGCGGTATCCTGCCGGTAGTCGGTGTTCCCCTGCCGTTGATCAGTTATGGGGGATCAGCATTAATTGTCCTAATGGCGGGGTTCGGCATTATCATGTCGATACATACGCATCGTAAATTATTGTCCAAAAGCTTATGAGGAAGAAGTTTCATGCGTCAACAGTGGCTTATACTTAGCATCGTAGCTGTACTGATATCAGGCTGTAACATGACCGGTCACGATCGGACATCTTCCCTTCCGCCGATTCCAACGCGTGATGTTTTGGGGGCGGAGCCTCAATATGAGCCTTACCATCCAAGTGCCAACCAGGATTATCAGCGGGATGGGCAAACCTATCACATAGTGCAAGACCCGGCTCACTTTACCCAGACAGGCTATGCCAGTTGGTTCGGTGAAGGATCCAATGGAAAACTGACCGCAATTGGTGAACGAGCGAGTCCCTATGCTTTAGCGGCAGCGCACCCGACACTGCCTATTCCAGGTTATGTTCGTGTCACCAACTTAAGCAATGGACGCATGATGATTGTTAGGGTCAATGATCGAGGCCCTTACAATAAGCCGGGGAAAATAATCGAATTATCTCATGCAGTAGCGGAGCGACTCAATTTGATGCCACAAAGCAAAGTGAAATTGGATGGTATTCTCGTTTCACCTGATGGCTCACTTTCCGGTTTGGGAACAAAAGGATCGACGATTGTTAAACAGAGCTTTGCGTTACCTGAAAGACCTAATCTGAGTTCCCAATCATCAACGCCTCCTGCTATAGCAGCTCATTCGGCTGACGAAAATACCGTAACACAACCACCGGCTGAGCAAAGTTTGACTGAAAATACAACTAGCCAACCTGCGACTACATCCCCTGCACCTGAATCAACAAGCGGTTACATGGTGCAAGTGGGCGCAATCAGCGCTGAACAAAAAGCCAAAGAATGGCAACAGTTATTGAGCCAGCGCTTTAACGTTCAAGGGCGTATTTTCCAATTTGGTAACGTCTATCGCGTCCAGCTGGGACCATTCAATAACCGCCAGCAAGCTATGGAATTACAAAAGAAACTGACAGATCAGATGCAGCAATCCTCGTTTATTGTTGCTCCCTGATTCAGGCAACACCATCACGATAACGCGATAAATAGCATCACCGCCTGCTGATATTTTCCTGTCAGCAGGCAGATAAAATCGGCTGCAACCAGTTTTGTTTAATGTCAGCTTTTTTTCCATTTGTTATTATGTCACTTATTATCAATCCTTCTCTCACGGATGTTATCTAATCAATCATGAAATACATCGTTACTTCCCGTTTTATTAAAAGAGCCGCGTTAGGCATTGCTCTGGCTGCCAGCGTTTCCGCATCTGCCTACGCGGATGATAATTTCAAAACCATGATCCCGGGTGTACCAGAACTGGATTCAGAAGCCTATATTCTGATTGATTACAATTCAGGAAAGGTATTAGCCGAAAAGCATGCAGATATCCGCCGCGACCCCGCCAGTCTGACCAAAATGATGACCAGCTACGTCATTGGCCAGGCCATTAAATCAGGAAAAATCAAACCGGAAGATATCGTTACTGTCGGTAAAGATGCCTGGGCAACGGGTAATCCGGTATTTAAAGGCTCATCCCTGATGTTTTTAAAGCCCGGTGATCAGGTTTCTGTCGCTATGCTTTCGCGCGGTATCAACTTGCAATCTGGCAACGATGCCTGCGTTGCGATGGCGGATTATGTGGCAGGCAGCCAGGATGCATTCGTCAGTTTGATGAATCAATATGTGCAAAATTTGGGGCTGGAAAATACCCATTTTCAAACCGTTCATGGCCTGGATGCTCCCGGTCAATATAGCTCTGCTCATGACATGGCATTGATTGGTCAGGCCCTAATCCGTGATGTACCGGATGAATACGCTATCTACAAAGAAAAAGATTTTACTTACAACAACATTCGCCAGCCTAATCGTAATGGCCTGTTATGGGATAAGAGCTTGAATGTTGACGGTATTAAAACGGGCCATACCAACGGTGCGGGATATAATCTTGTTGCTTCTGCTACCGAAGGCAATATGCGCTTGATTTCTGCGGTGATGGGCAGCCCAACCTTCAAGGGACGTGAAACCGACAGCAAAAAATTATTGACGTGGGGTTTTCGTTTCTTCGAGACGGTTTCACCATTACAAGTCGGTAAAGAATTTGCGTCAGAGCCTATTTGGTTTGGTGATACTGACAAAGTCCAGCTGGGCGTTGACAAAAATGTTTACCTGACTATCCCCCGTGGCCGTTTGAAAGACCTGAAAGCCAGCTATGTACTGAACGATACCGAACTGCACGCGCCGCTCGCTAAAAATCAGATTGTTGGAACTATCAACTTCCAGCTTGACGGAAAAACCATTGAACAACGTCCATTAGTCGTAATGCAGGAAGTCAAAGAAGGGGGCTTTTTCAGCCGCATGATCGACTATATCCGACTGATGTTCCACCACTGGTTCGGTTGATCTCTTGAAAGCCAGATATTGAGCCTATATTAATGACATACCGTTAGAAAATTATCACGCCACGGCAAATCAACCACGATGCCGTGGCAAATATATTTTAGGAGTGCCCATGAAAACGAAATTAAATGAACTGCTTGAGTTCCCTTGTTCATTCACCTACAAAGTGATGGGTTTGGCTCAACCTGAGCTGGTGGATCAAGTTATTGAAGTCGTTCAACGCCATGCACCGGGCGATTATTCTCCGGTCGTGAAACCCAGCAGCAAAGGCAATTATCATTCCGTATCCATTACCATCAATGCGACACATATTGAGCAAGTTGAAACGCTGTATGAAGAGTTGGGTCAGTTGGAGTTGGTTCGCGTTGTGCTCTAATGGTACAACCACAATTCACTGAAATACGATCTATTAAAATACGATCCATTAAAATACGATCCATTAAAACACAATGCGCTGATTTACACGTCAGCGCATTGTCAGTAAAAACATTGAGTCAGACTCAGGAATGATTATCTCGTAGAGATTTAGCCCAATACGCCATAAAATTAATTGATGTTCTATCTGGCATTATGTTCAAAAACGCCAAAACGTTTTTGAACATAAAATCAATATTGGGTAAATTTCCAATCTTCCCAACAACATTGCTGCACACATCATCCATTTCGCTGTAGGATCAAGATCACCGAAGCCTTGCACTGTCGCGCCATATCCTATCCCCATGTTATTAATACAAGCAGCAACGGTGGCAAATGATGTCACTAAATCATAACCGAGCAAGTTCAACGCCCAGATAAAAAAACAGCTAAAAAAGATATAAAGAAAAAAGAATCCCCAGACAGAACGCAGCACCCTTTCCTGAACCACAGATTTGCCAATTTTGATCGTAGAGATGGCATTGGGATGAATGAGCTGGTTAACCTCACTAACACTCTGTTTTGCCAGGATCATAAAACGGAGGGCTTTAATACCGCCGCATGTTGAACCCACGCAGCCACCAAAAAAACTCACTGCCAGCAATAGCAATATCGTATGGGGAGGCCATTGAGCATAATCTGCGGTCGCCAAACCATTATCCGTCATCATGGAGCTGGTCATGAAAAAGCCGTGAACAAAGGCTTCTGTCACGCCATACATGCCTGAGCGGTATAATTCTAACCAGATAATGCCAACGATCATTGCCAATACCAGTAAGAAAAATTGCAATTCAGCATTTTTTAGCAGCGGTTTTAAGCTCCTGCGCGTCAGAGCAACAAAATAGAGCGTAAAGTTGACGGCTGACAGAACCGAAAAAATGCCGCCCACCATTTCAATGGCTGCACTGTCGTAATAACCAAGACTCTCATTGCGGGTGGAAAATCCGCCCAAAGAAACCGTTGAGATCCCATGACAGACAGCATCAAACCACGACATTCCTGCGGCCCAAAAACTGACTGAACAGAGACCGCCCAACAACAGATACACTACCCACAAACTCTTGGCACCATCCGCAAGCCGTGGCGTCAACCGTTCTTCTTTGAAAGGGCCGGGCATTTCTGATTGATAGAGTTTGGCACCACCAATCCCCAGTAAAGGCAAGATAGCAACGGCAAGGACGATGACGCCCAAACCACCAATAAAATTGAGTTGAGCGCGATAATAGAGCACGGACTTGGGCAGGGCTGAGACATCATTTAATACCGTGGCTCCGGTAGTCGTAATGCCAGATATCCCTTCAAACATTGCATCCACCAGATTAATGTTTAAACTTTTATCAAGCACAAAAGGCAAGGCACTGAGCAATGAGAACAACAACCAGAAAAGTACAATGATAAGAAATCCATCTTGCGTACTGGGCTGTGCTTTGATTTTACGGGTAAAGTACCAGCCTATTCCACCTGTAACCAAGCCAATGACAAATGTCTCAAAAAAAGCAAAAACACTTTTTTCTTTATAAAACAGAGCCACAAAAGTAGGCAGCAACATTGAGAGGCTGTAAAGGAGCACCAGAAAACTACAAAGATGCCCAACAATCAGGAATTGGTTTTTTTTGACCATCTGCTAGCCCAAACAGGAGATTAAAGGGGAAATCATCAAAATATATAACCATGATAATATAAAATAAAAATATATTCGTCTAATGAACAATATTATTGCATTAAGGCACTCTCAAACTGGTGGGAATCAACTTACAGCGTTATACTGGCGGGCACTTTTTGTTAATGAATGATGAAATCTCCATTGCAACATAACACCGTTATTTTACGTCAGTTAGGTATTCAGCCCTACGAACCGGTTTCTGATGCTATGCACCAGTTCACCGAGCAACGTACAGCGGAAACAGCTGATGAAATTTGGCTTGTCCAGCACGAAAAAGTATTTACGCAAGGTCAGGCCGGTAAAGCTGAACATATACTCGCACCGGGTGATATCCCTGTCGTCCAGTCAGACAGGGGGGGGCAGATTACTTATCATGGTCCCGGACAGCAGGTCATGTATGTTTTGATTGACTTGAAACGGTCAAAAATTGGGGTGCGTCAATTGGTCACCTCAATCGAAAATACCGTAATCGAAACGCTGGCGCATTTTGGCGTGGGATCTTATGCACGCCCAGATGCCCCCGGCGTTTATGTCGCAGGTAACAAAATATGTTCCCTTGGGTTGCGTATCCGAAAAGGATGCTCTTTCCACGGTCTGGCACTGAATATTGCAATGGACTTACAACCATTTTTACGCATAAATCCCTGTGGTTATACAGGCATGCAAATGATCCAACTCAGTGACTTCGTCACCGGCGTGACCATTGAAGATGTACAACCCATTCTGGTGGAAAAATTCTGTCAGATCTTGGGATTCCAACTTATCAACGAAAGATGATATAATTTTTTAACATTTTTCAAAAAAATTTGAATGGATTTATTTGCCTCGATATTTTTTCATCACCATCAGGCAGGTAAGTCAAAATCTGAAGAATATAACTGGAAGCAGCACGATTATGAGTAAACCAATTCAGATGGAACGTGGTGTCAAATACCGCGACGCAGACAAGATGGCTTTGATCCCTGTGAAAACAATTGCCACAGAACGTGAAGCACTCTTGCGTAAACCTGAGTGGATGAAAATCAAACTTCCTGCGGATTCCAGCCGCATTCAGGGTATCAAAGCGGCAATGCGCAAAAATGGGTTGCATTCTGTCTGTGAAGAAGCCTCCTGCCCTAACCTTGCTGAGTGTTTTAACCACGGAACCGCCACTTTTATGATCCTTGGCGCCATCTGTACTCGTCGCTGTCCATTCTGTGACGTCGCTCATGGCCGCCCAAATGCACCTGATGCCAATGAACCTCTCAAGCTTGCGCAGACTATCCAGGATATGGGGCTGCGTTATGTCGTTATTACATCGGTTGACCGTGACGATCTGCGTGACGGTGGTGCACAACATTTTGCTGACTGTATCACGGCTATTCGTGAAAAAAACCCATCAATTAAGATTGAAACGTTAGTGCCAGATTTCCGCGGTCGTATGGATCGAGCGCTGGAAATTCTGACCGCAACTCCCCCTGATGTGTTTAACCATAATTTGGAAAATGTGCCACGGGTTTATCGTCAGGTTCGTCCCGGTGCTAACTATGCCTGGTCGTTGAAACTACTGGAGAAATTCAAAGAAGCACATCCAGATATTCCGACCAAATCAGGCTTAATGGTGGGATTAGGCGAAACCAACGAAGAAATTTTGGAGGTCATGCGCGATTTACGTAGCCACGGTGTCACCATGTTGACTTTGGGGCAATATTTACAACCAAGCCGCCATCACCTGCCAGTGCAGCGTTATGTCAGCCCCGCCGAATTCGATGAAATGAAAGAAGCTGCGTTAGAAATGGGCTTTACCCATGCTGCCTGTGGTCCTTTTGTTCGTTCTTCATACCATGCTGACTTGCAGGCCAAGGGCGTAGAAATCAAATAATCTGTTGCCACCATCATGATGAATATTTTATTTGCTGTATTTATTGGTGGTGGCCTGGGTAGTGTCCTACGCTGGCTCATCAGCCTCCGCCTGAACAGTCCTGCTTCCCCAATTGCCGTTGGTACACTGACGGCTAATTGTGTTGGTGCCTTTATCATTGGATTGGGTTTGGCCTATTTTAACAAAGCCACACATCTCGATTCGGTTTGGAAGTTCATGCTAACGACAGGGTTTTGCGGTGGGCTAACGACCTTTTCCACCTTTTCTGCTGAAGTGGTTTATCTATTGCAAGCAGGAAGAATAGGTTGGGCACTGTTTAGCATTTTGGTGAACGTGATAGGTTCATTGTTGATGACAGTATTAGCTTTTGCAGTGATGAACAAACTGTAAGGGTCTTATAACTGTCTAAAAAACAATAAGGCAAAAAAAACCCGTTATCAAAACGGGTTTTCAGAATACGGGATCCGAAGTTAGATTGCGACAACGTTTGCAGCAGATGGACCTTTCGCACCCTCAGTAATTTCAAACTCTACTTTTTGGCCTTCAGCCAGAGTTTTGAATCCGCTAGACTGAATGGCGGAAAAGTGTACAAAAACATCTTTACTACCATCTTCTGGAGTGATAAAACCAAACCCTTTGGATTCGTTAAACCACTTAACGTTACCTTTAATTTTTGACATTAAAACTTACCTTTAATAAAAAAGACACGAACTCTGTGTCACGTACAGTACAGCAAATAATATAGTCCACTGTCTGCAACATAGATCACGAAACCTATAACCGAATGTAAAAAAACACACTTTTTGTTTAATTACATTGATTGATTTTATACGCCAATGGTGATTTCACAAATAAATTAGCGTTTTATTTTAATTCTGTTTACTTTTCACCTTTCTATTCTTTTCATGATCAAGTAGCCACCTTTTGATATCCAACCCACCGGTATAGCCAACCAATTTACCATCATGTCCAATCACCCGATGACAAGGCACAATTAATGAAATAGGGTTGCGTGAATTCGCCATACCGACCGCACGACAATAATTTACCGATCCCAATGTGAGTGCCAATTGTTTATAACTCCACATTTCGCCACAAGGAATTTTACAAAGTTGCTGCCAAACACGCTGTTGGAATTCCGTTCCCTGCATACTTAAAGGAACGGTAAACGTTAGTCGTTTCCCTTTAAAATATTCTTGCAACTCTTTCGCGCACTGCTTGGTTATCACACTCTTCGATTCTAATTCTTTCTTTTCGTTGACGAAATAAATACTGGTTACTCCTTCATCGTCCGCAGTGATATGTACATAAGGCTTGGGAAATCCTTCTGGAGTATTCAGGTAATGATGATACATAAACTACCTCCATTTAATTTATTATTGAAAATTTCTGTACTAGCCTAAATCTCTCATTCATCAATTTGCAATGATGAATTCGGTTACACATCTGACAATTTGATAAAGAAACCATCGCGCCCTCTGACAATTAAAATTATGGCTCTGCCAATAAGTTATAATATTTTATTTTTAATGTTACCTCTTTGAAAAAGATTAAAACACCATATATAGATAAAAAAATTAAGTTAGCAACCATATATAGTATAAATTTCACAATTAAATTATCTCAACATAATACACATATGTTAGTTTTTATTATTATTAAATAATATAGCACCCAGAAATTTTACTAGAGGTGTTATCATTTGTGGCAAACACAGTGGCATATCATCGGTCGATTCCAGGTTAGAAAACGACAATCGGGGCTAATTGCCCTAAAAGAGATACAACACTACACTGCTGCCAATCAACTCAATGGGGCGAACAAGCCAGTTATACCCAAGCATTAACAGCGTTTACTCACAAACTGAGTGAAGATCATCTCCCAGGCACTCAAGCTTCTGACTCTTTTTTCAACAATGACCATTTTCTATTCTTAGAATGGTGAAATGATGAATCAGGCACAATGGATTTCAATTCGTTATTTCACCCATTATTAGATATTAAATTTCAGATCTATTCACACACTGTTTATGCTCGATAAATTCCAAGTTGCAATCCGTCAGACAACACGAGGCCTTATATTCCCCCCGCTGCGCGGGGAAATATAATACGCATCCTGAAGTTGGATTGGTATAATATAAAAACCCATTGGAAATTTGTCTGTAAAATTTCAAAACATAGAAAATACATAAAATAAATATCGAACACTGAATTTCAATTCCATACCATGTGATTAATTAATTATAAAAAAACAATAATTACAAATAACATATGCTATTGTTATACCGTTATTTATTTCCAAAAAAATCCATTTATACTCGATAAACTTCAAGTTGCAACCCGCCAGATGACGTGAGGCCTTATATTTCCCCGCTGCACGGGAAAATATAACACGCATCCTGAAGTTGGATTGGTATAAATCCTGCAAAATTGAATCATATTCACTAATTCCACAAATATATTTATGATAAAAATTTAAACCCATCACTTTTTCATAAGCTTTTCTATGGTTAGCACATGTGTCACTATACAACTCAAAAGTAAGCATAAAAAACCAAAAAATCATAAAAACCAATGCAATACAATACAAAAAAATTAAATTCATTTATGACAATGACCTTTTTTGTTATCTGAAAAAAATCATTTACCCAGTTGAATTTCATTAAATTAATACCAAAAAATTCACTTTACTCTTTCAATATTATGTTATGAGAAAACATAACTTTTTATTAACGATATTAAATAAGGGGTTGTCTGTGCATTTTAATATGTTAGGGTATAGATTGGTAAAATAGCACCGGAGTAATTGAACACAATATATCATTCACAACAGGAAATATTATTCCATGACTGTCAAACTTGAAGTTAAGCATCTCTATAAAATATTTGGCAATAATCCGGGACCAGCATTTAAGTTATTAGCGGCTGGTCTCAGTAAAGAACAAATACTTGAAAAAACAGGTCTCACCGTCGGTGTTCAGGATGTCAATCTGGCCATTGAAGAAGGCGAAATATTTGTGATCATGGGATTATCGGGTTCCGGTAAATCCACACTAGTACGTCTTCTCAATCGTCTGATAGAGCCTACCAAAGGCCATGTACTTATCGACGGCGAAGATATTTCTACCATCACAGAAACTCAGCTACGAGACGTTCGTCGCAGCAAGATCAGCATGGTCTTCCAATCATTTGCTCTTATGCCACATTTGAATATTCTGGAGAATACGGCGTTTGGTATGGAGCTTGCAGGAGTCCCCAAAGAAGAGCGTCATCAAAAAGCACTTGAAACGCTGCAACAAGTCAATCTCGAAAACTACGCGCTATCATATCCCGATGAACTTTCCGGTGGGATGCAACAACGTATTGGGTTAGCCAGAGCTTTGGCTAACAATCCCGATATTCTGTTAATGGATGAAGCCTTCTCAGCCCTCGATCCTCTCATCCGTGCTGAAATGCAAGATGAGTTACTGCGCCTGCAAGGGGAACATCAACGTACCGTGGTTTTTATTTCCCATGACTTGGATGAAGCAATGCGTATCGGTGATCGCATTGCCATCATGCAAGACGGTATTGTCGTTCAGGTCGGCACACCTGATGAGATTATGAATAGCCCCGCGAATGATTATGTCAAAACATTCTTCCGTGGTGTGGATATTGGACATGTCTTCTCAGCCAAAGACATTGCCCGCCGCCGGCCAGAAACGTTGCTTCATGCCGCAACAGGTTTTGGTCCCCGTTCTGCATTGCAAGTGCTGGATAATGAAGACAGAAACTATGGCTATTTAATCGAAAAAAACCAGAAGTTTATTGGTGTGGTATCTGCCCATTCCCTGCAACAGGCAGTGGCAGAAAAAAAATCCATTGAGCATGCCATATTGGAAAAACCAACCGCCGTTTCGGCAGAGATTCCGCTGAATGAATTGATATCCACTGTTGCGCAATCTCCCTGCGCCGTTCCTGTCATAGATGGCAATAGCCGTTATTTAGGTGTCATTTCCAAAGGAATACTGCTACAGGCCTTAGATAAGGAGGCACCCAATGGACAATAAATCTCCACAGACAGTCACTGATCCCATTAATAACAGTGACCCCTGGATGGACAGTAGCACCGCTGCTCCTGCATCAAACCACGATTGGTTGAATACGTCTGCAACCCATATTCCGCCAGAACACTTTCATTTCATGTCACCTTTTCAGCATAAGCTAATTCCGTTTGACTCATGGGTGACCAGTATCATCGATTGGGTGGTCGTACATTTCCGGCCTGTTTTTCAAGTCATCCGTGTTCCGGTAGATTTTGTCCTCACGGGTTTTGAGCAGTTCCTGACGACATTGCCCCCTCCCATCACCATTTTGTTTTTTGCGTTACTGGCCTGGCAAATTGCAGGGGCAGGAATAGGCGTGATCGCTTTAATTTCACTGATTATGATCGGTGCCATTGGAGCATGGTCAGAAGCGATGATAACCATGGCTCTGGTGCTAACCGCCCTACTGTTCTGCCTTATCATCGGGCTTCCTCTTGGGATCGGGTTGGCCCGCAATGAACGACTCGCCAAAATTGTTCGCCCCTTGCTGGATGCCATGCAAACCACGCCTGCTTTCGTTTATCTCGTTCCCATCGTCATGCTGTTTGGCATAGGTAATGTACCCGGCGTCATCGTCACCATCATTTTTGCGTTACCGCCTATTATTCGCCTGACAATTTTGGGAATAAAACAAGTTCCATCAGATTTAATTGAAGCCGCCAGATCATTTGGGGCAAGCCCGAGGCAGATGTTGTTCAAAGTTCAACTGCCACTGGCAATGCCGACAATTATGGCGGGTGTGAATCAAACGTTGATGTTAGCGCTTTCCATGGTCGTCATTGCTTCCATGATTGCGGTTGGCGGCTTGGGGCTGATGGTATTGCGCGGTATTGGCCGCCTTGATATAGGATTGGCCGCCGTTGGCGGTACAGGCATTGTCATTCTTGCCATTATCCTTGATAGACTGACGCAATCCTTGGGTAAAAGTCAGCGAACCAGAGGGAAATACTGGTATCACTCTGGGCCAATAGGATTACTTCACCTGCTTTTTATCTCAATTCGCTCAAAGAAAAAAACCGTCCATAAAAATCATGCCAGTCAAAATAATACGTCCAAAACGCGACCCACTCTGACAACAAAAGGAGGAAACAATCATGCGCATAATCACCTTATGCAACGAGATCATGAATAAGAGGATCATTTTGGGAACCTTCCTGATAGCATTCATGAGTATTTCCTTATCGTCAGTCGCATCTGCAACTGAGCTTCCCGGTAAAGGTATCAGTGTGCAACCGCTACAAAGTACAATCAGCGAAGAAACATTTCAGACTTTGATTGTCTGCAACGCATTAGAAAAACTCGGCTATGATGTCAAACCGATCAAGGAAGTTGATTATAACGTCGCTTACACTTCCATTGCTGCTGGTGATGCCACCTTTATGGCTGTCAGTTGGGTACCGCTCCATGACGTCCCATATAAAGCGGCCGGAGGAGATAATATCTTCTATCGCAAGGGAAATTACGTCGTCAATGCGGCTCAAGGGTATCTGATTGATAAAAAAACCGCAGAGAAATATCACATCACCAATATCGCTCAATTAAAAGATCCTAAACTTGCCAAACTATTTGATACGAATGGAGATGGAAAAGCAGATTTGACAGGTTGTAAGCCAGGATGGGGATGTGAAAGCGCAATCAACCATCACTTAACAGCTTATGGATTAGAAAATACCGTGAAACAAAACCAAGGCAATTATGCGGTCATGATGGCTGACACTATCGCCCGCTATCGGGCAGGTAAACCCATCCTTTATTATACCTGGACACCTTACTGGGTGAGTGATGTACTGAAACCCGGAAAAGATGTCATTTGGCTGCAAGTTCCCTTCTCTGCTACCGGCGAGGGAGAACCCCTCAATACCCAGTTGCCTAACGGCCGTAACTATGGTTTTCCCCCCAGTTCCATGCGCATCGTGGCAAATAAAGCGTGGGCAGAAAAGAACCCTGCTGCGGCAAAACTTTTTGCTGTTATGACCTTGCCTATTACTGATATTAGTGCTCAAAATCGTCTTATGCATAGCGCTAAAATTTCAGAAGCTGATATTAAGCGCCAAGCTGAAGACTGGATCAAATCACACCAGAAAACGGTAGACAATTGGCTAAAAACAGCCAGAAAAGCCGCTAATAAAGCATAAATTAACTTTACCTTCACTACCTTCACTCTGCTCTGCATATGATAGCCGTAAAAATGTTAACGAAAATTCACGGCTACCTAGTGCACACTCTTCCATCACCATCAATCCTTTTGTTCTTAATGACATTATTTAAATAATTTATCTATTTCATATTTTCACTTTCGTCATATTTTGTTAAAGTTATTTCATCTGTTAACAAAAAAACAAAATTCTCTATGCCAATACCTGATAAATCTGTACCTGATATACCAATATCGGTTACATCAGAATCTGAGAAACCGCTACCCAGCAAGGCTTCTTCATTTAGAGAAGGTATTTTTGATAGTCTCCCAATCGCCATTGGTTATATTCCCGTCTCTTTTGCATTTGGCTTAAGCGCGACTAAACTGGGGTTTACCCCCATAGAAGCCATCTTTTTTTCATGTGTCATTTATGCTGGTGCCAGCCAGTTTGTCATCACCGCTTTACTAAGCGCAGGAATGTCATTGTGGTTTTCTGCGCTAACCGTAATGGCAATGGATATCCGCCACATTTTGTATGGCCCGGCCTTACGTTATCGCATCAAACAAAAATTATCGGAAAAGAAAACCGTAATTTGGGCTTTTGGCCTGACTGACGAAGTTTTTGCCGCAGCAACAGCTAAATTAATTAAAGACCAACGAAGCTGGAGCGAAAACTGGATGGTTGCCATTGCAATATGTTCCTGGCTCTCTTGGGTGCTGGGTACAGTAGCTGGGGCCATACTGGGTAATGGCTATTTGAACTCTTATCCCGCCATTGAAGCTGCCATGATATTTATGCTTCCGGCCCTATTTTTAAGTTTTTTGTTAGCCTCTTTCAAAAAACAAAACACCTACTGTGTTACCGCTGCTTTATTAGGCGCATTAATAGGGATCACATTCTTTTCAATCCCCATTGCCATTTTTGCAGGGATTACGAGTGGATGTTTAGCTGCACTTTTGCAAACTAAAAATGCATGGTGAATACCTTACCTAATTAATATATTACATACTTAGCTCATTATATGATTGATAATAAAATACTTCTTATCGGACTTATTGTAGGTGTGGCCAATTTTTTATTCCGCTATCTTCCTCTGCGTTTGGGTGTTAACCACTTACCGACAGAAAAAAAGGGGAAAATGAGCATCATACTCGACAGCATTGGTATTGCATCAATTTGTTCACTCCTTATCGTCTCAAGCATTCCTGACGTCATGAAGGAGCACAGCAAACTTTTTCCGACCCTCATTGGCGGCCTAACCATCTGCCTATTTTTCTACAAAACTCGAAGCATCATTATTTCAACACTGTCTGGTGCCGTAGCCTTTGGAATAGCATTCAAGCTATTTATGAATTAGGTATCAATATCAAAAGAAATGTGATGATAATAAATAACTATAATTGCTAAATTTAACTTTTAATATAGTATTTGTATGGTTTTTAACAAAAGTTACTTTACCGGTTGAAACTAATAAGGTATCTAAACAATGGAAAGTTCATTCACTCCCACAGAAGAGTTACTTAATTGCCGTGTAGCGCAGCAAAAAAGTTTACCCTACCAAGAGATATTACTCACCCGCTTATCCATGCATGTCCAAAGCAGGCTTCTGGAAAATCGCAACAACATGCTGAAAGCACAAGGAATCAATGAAACCTTGTTTATGGCTCTGATGATTCTGGATACCAAAGAAAGCCGTAGCATTCAGCCATCAGAACTCAGTGCTGCATTAGGCTCTTCCCGTACAAATGCAACCCGAATTGCAGATGAATTAGAAAAGCAGGGCTGGATAGAGAGAAAGGAGAGCCATAATGATCGTCGTTGTCTCCATCTCCATCTCACAGAAAAAGGTTCAAATTTCTTGAATGGTTTACTTCCACCACAGCATGAATGCCTGGTTAAGCTTTGGTCTATCCTGGATTCAGAGGAGAAAAAACAGTTAGAAAAATTGATGAGAAAGGTTTTGGGGCAATTAGATAATATTGGGGATTGTTTAAGTAAGTAATTGCCTTTCTTCTGGACGGTTTTGAACTAAGAAAACATGTTATAGCAACATTTTCTAAAAAAACTTTTCTACCAGCCTGTATCATCAGATACTTCGTATGGCTGATTATTATCTTCAGATAATACTTAAATCCATATCGTTCGTCTCTTCCAGTAGTGTAAGCGCACACTACTGGAAACGTGTTTTGTCCTGTCGGGCCACACAATTAATCATAAGTTAAAAACAAATATGGGGACTCTCCATGAGTATTAGTGAGAAAGCATCACTTCCGTCTAGCGAAAAAACGCTATCCTCAAGCGAAAAACACTCTTCTGCAAAGGTGAAAACAAAAAATAGAACTAAAAAACAGAAACGCCGCCATATCATTACGTTATTGACGTTATTTTTCCTTCTGCTTGGGGCTGGCTATAGCGTTTACTGGTTTCTCACTTTACGTTACTACCAAGAAACCGAGAATGCCTATGTTACAGGTAATCAAATACAAGTCATGTCGCAAATTGCAGGCAGTGTCGTGACTGTTAATTTTGACAATACTGATTTTGTGAAAAGTGGTCAGCCCCTTGTCCAACTCGATCCCCGTGACGCTGAATTGGCTCTGGAAAGAGCCAAAAATGAATTAGCCAATACTGTCCGAATCACTCATCAACACATTATCGACAGTAAAAGATATCAGGCCATCATTGAGCTGAAAAAAATTGCTCTCAGAAAAGCCCAAAGTGATCTCAATCGAAGGGAAATATTGGGAACTCAGAATCTGATTGGTAAAGAAGAGTTGCAACATATGCGCGAAACGGTCTCTGCTGCCCAAGCTGATTTGGATGTCGCAATAGCTCAATATAAAAGCAATCAAGCCATTATTCTGGATACTCCGCTGGAAAAACAGCCAGCTATCGAAAAAGCGGCCTCCGGTGTTCGTGATGCCTGGCTCGCCTTGCAGAGAACCAATATTGTCAGCCCTGTTGATGGTTATGTCGCCCGCCGTAGCGTTCAGGTAGGTTCCCGTATCAATACAGGGACACCATTGATGGCGATTGTACCTGTCAACAATATGTGGATTGAGGCCAATTTCAAAGAAACCCAACTGGCAAACATGCGAATTGGACAGCCCGCTACAATCGTCAGCGATTTCTATGGTGACGATGTTGTCTATACCGGCAAGGTTGCAGGCATTGATATGGGAACCGGGAGCGCCTTTTCTCTATTGCCCGCACAAAATGCCAGCGGAAATTGGATTAAAGTTGTACAGCGCTTACCTGTCCGTATTGCGCTGGCTCCTGAACAGTTAAAACAGCATCCTTTGCGCATTGGGTTATCAACAAAAGTCACCGTGGGCACAGCGAACACTGATGGAACTGTACTGGCAACCACCGGCCGTACCCTTCCGGCCTATCAAACCAATGCGTTGACGATAGATATGGCTTCTGCAAACAAAATAGTTACTGACATTATTAATAGTAATTCAGGAAACCAAATTTAAGGGGGCGTCATGGTAACAAGAGAACCGTTTACAGGTGCGAAACTCGCCCTTTTGACTATTATTCTTTCAATGGCGACTTTCATGCTTGTTCTCGACTCTACCATTGCTAACGTCGCCATACCGACGATTGCGGGTAATCTAGGGGCATCAAGCTCGCAGGGAACATGGGTGATTACCTCCTTCGGTGTCGCAAACGCAATATCCATACCTATTACCGGCTGGTTAGCGAAGCGTTTCGGTGAGGTGAAATTGTTCCTCTGGTCTACCGCAATTTTTACTCTTTCATCCTGGCTATGTGGCCTTTCCAACAGCCTCGGTATGTTAATTTTCTTCCGCGTTATGCAAGGGTTGGCCGCAGGCCCTGTACTCCCCCTTTGCCAAAGTTTGTTGTTAAATAACTATCCCCCCGCGAAACGTAACATGGCATTAGCGCTATGGTCGATAATGATCGTTGTTGCCCCTATTTGCGGACCTATCCTTGGCGGTTATATCAGTGATAACTACCACTGGGGATGGATCTTTTACATCAATATCCCTCTTGGTATCGCAATTATTTTTATCATCATGCAGCTATTGCGTGGCCGGGAAACGAAAACAGAAATCCGCCCCATTGACGCTACTGGACTGTTCTTGCTAGTGATTGGTATTGGCAGCCTGCAAATTATGCTTGACCAAGGCAAGGAACTTGATTGGTTTAATTCCACCGGGATTATTATCCTTACTATTACTGCTGTTATCGCACTTATTTTGCTGATCATATGGGAACTGACGGATGATCATCCGATAATCGATCTATCCCTGTTTAAGCTACGCAATTTTTCCATTGGTACACTGAGTATTAGTCTCGGCTTTATGATGTACTTCGGTTCGATTGTTTTACTGCCACAGCTATTACAAGAAGTTTACGGCTATACCGCAACCTGGGCTGGCTTTGCGGCCGCACCGATAGGATTGCTGCCACTGTTATTATCACCTGTCATTGGCAAATTTGGCCATAAGATAGACATGCGCTATATCGTGACATTTAGTTTCATTACTTATGCTATTTGCTTCTATTGGCGGGCATATACCTTTGAACCTGGCATGGGTTTCGCCGCTACTGCATGGCCTCAGTTTGTTCAAGGGCTTGCCATGGCCTGTTTCTTTATGCCGTTGACAACCATTACATTATCAGGACTGGCTCCAGAACAAATGGCCTCAGCTTCCAGCCTGTCAAATTTTACCCGTATATTATCGGGTTCAATTGGGACATCCCTCACCACCACAATGTGGACACAACGTGAATCTATGCACCACTCGAACCTTACGGAGTACATCAACCCATATAACCCGAATTATCAGCAAATGCATCAGCAATTAGCTCAATTGGGCATGAATGATGAACAAATATCAGCTTATCTGGCAAAACAGATCACTCATCAAGGGTTAATTATCTCTGCCAATGAGATCTTTTGGCTTTCTGCAGGGATATTCCTCGCCTTGACGTTATTGATCTGGCTGGCAAAACCGCCTTTTTCTGCCGGAGGTAAAGACCACAGCGGAGCACATTAAGCTTATGACATTGAATAGGCAGGTTTTAACGGGAGTATTTGCTCCCGTTACCTGAACTTCGTTTAAGAAAGGAAGGAAAAAATGAACGAAGCGCCTGAGACACGATCAAAGTTTTTGTTTAGAAAACAAAATGGTGGAGATCCTCAGGCTATGGTTACTTTAGAAGAACTTTTCTGCGGCGTCGATGATTTTTGCCAAAAATTTATTCCTCTTTGGGAACAACAGCTCATCGAGAATAACTTGCTTAAACGTCATCGTGCTACTTCCTTGTCTCTGAGCGAGGTCATGACCCTCCTCATTTTATTTCACATGAGCCATTATCGTCATTTTAAAGCGTTTTATACTGAGCATGTGCAGCCATACATCCGGACTTTAGTTGAGGCCGTCGCCCCTGTCCCTGATGGAATTCGCTGACCAGGCTCTTATCATTTCGACGCGCTATAAGCGCTTGCATGACACCAGAGTTTCCTGATCACGGTCCGACCTGTCTTGCCATCACTTCTCGATTGTCGGAGAACCAGACCCAGCCATGCCGCCAACTGGCGACCATTGGCGAAGTGTCCAGCATCCCCTATCGATGCGACCAGCGCGCTGGCCGTTATCGGGCCGATACCCGGTATTGCCGATAATCTCCGGCTGTCTGCATTGCCACGATGCCAGCGTTGAATTTCCTGTTCCAGTTCCGCAACCTGACGATCAAGCTCTTTCAGGTGTTCACCCAGCCGCTGGAGCAGTTGCCTGAAGGTCTCTGGCAGGCAATGACTGGCGTCCTCCAGAATCTCGGGCAGTCGTACTGCAATCTGCTTTATTCCCTGAGCGATAACGATCCCAAACTCGCCCAGGAAACCACGAATGGCATTGGCCTGCGCTGTACGGGCTTTGACAAATCCCTCTCGTGCGCGATGTACCGACAGGATGCTTTGCTGTTCTTCTGTTTTTATTGGGACAAAGCGCATATTCGGTCGTGTCACCGCTTCACATATCGCTTCCGCATCGGTGGCATCGTTTTTATTGGTTTTGACATAGGGTTTAACAAACTGTGGCGCGATTAATTTTACTTCGTGACCAAAACCTTGCAGCTTACGTGCCCAATAATGTGCCCCACCACAGGCATCCAGACCAATCAGGCAAGGTGACAGGTTGACGAAAAACGTCAGCATTTTCGCGCGCGGTAGCGGTTTTTTGAGTACCGTTTTACCCTGTGCATCGACGCCGTGGACCTGAAAAACATTTTTTGCCAGATCGATACCCACTGTTGTAATCTTCATGGTGGTCATGTACTAAATAGTTAGATACACATCTCAAATGTAGTTTTCACGCTCAATGAAAGTTCCTATGACTTTATCGTGCATTGCTTCCG